>CANRME010000011.1 GCA_947631655.1 uncultured Bacilli bacterium
GGAAGATAGGAGGAATATAAATGGGGTTGAAATTAAATACAATAATTACATTAGAAAATAATGAAAAATATATTCTTCTTAATGAAACTTTATATGGTGGCGTTAAATATTTCCTAGTAATGGGACTTGATGCTAATAAAGATATTATACCTAGTAAAGTTAAAATAATCGAAGAAATAATTAAAGATAATGAGGTATATGTTAAAGCTGTTAAAGATCCAGAATTAATCATTATCTTAACAAGAATATTAAAAGCTCAATTATAAAAATAAAGTTCTTTAGATATTGTTTTCTAAAGAATTTTTTTGTATAATAATTTATGTAATGGAGGTAATGAAAATGGAATTAAAAGGTTCAAAAACTGAAAAAAATTTAATGGCTGCTTTTGCTGGGGAATCACAAGCAAGAAACAAATATACTTACTATGCTTCTCAAGCCAGAAAAGATGGTTATGAACAAATAGCAGCAATATTTGAAGAAACTGCTAATAATGAAAAAGAACATGCTAAATTATGGTTCAAAGAATTACACGGAGGTAAAGTACCTAATACTTTAGAAAACTTACAAGATGCTGCTTCTGGTGAAAAATATGAACATGAAGAAATGTATAAAGAATTTGCGGAAACGGCTAGAGAAGAAGGATTTGAAGAAATCGCTTATTTATTCGAAAGCGTTGGAGCAATTGAAAAACACCATGAAGAAAGATATATGACTTTAATTGGTAATATTGAGAATAACTTAGTTTTCCATAAAGGTGAAGAAAAAGTTTGGATCTGCCGTAATTGTGGTCATGTTTATGTCGGAAAAGATGCTTTAAAAGTATGTCCTGTATGTAAACATCCTGAGTCATTCATGGAATTAAAAGCCGAGAATTATTAATATAATTTATATCTTTATATAAATAATATATGTGAGAAGAAATTCTCGCTTTTTTTATTGTTTTATGGTATCATTTTAAGTGGTGAGAATTATGCAAAATTATTCCCCTTTAGTATTAGCATATCTAGGGGATGGCGTTTATGAACTTTTGGTAAGAGAACACTTAATTAATATGGGTATAGCTAAAGTAAATGAATTACAAACTAAAAGTTTAGATTATGTAAGTGCTAAAAGTCAAAGACGTATATTAGAAGAATTAGAAAATAATAACTTATTAACAGCAGAAGAATTAGAAATTATTAAATGGGGAAGAAATGCTAAAGGACGTATTAGTAAAACTACCGATATTGTAACTTATCGCAACTCAACTGGTTTTGAATGTTTAATAGGGTATTTATATCTAAATAATAAAGAAAGATTAAAAGAGGTTATTAAAGAAATACTTAAATAGGAGGTACAAATGAAAATATTTGGTAAAAATGTTTTTAATGAAGTAAAAACTAGAACTAAAGATATAAGAAAAATATATTTAAGTAAGAATTTTAAAGATAATGATATTATAAACTATATTAAAGATAATAAACTACCTTACCAATTTATTGATAATAATGTTTTAGATAAAATGGTTGATGGTCATCATCAAGGTATTGTAATTGATATTAATGATTATGAATATGCTTCTTTAGAAGAAGTAACGGACTCTAATACTTTAGTTATCTTAGACCATTTAGAAGACCCTCATAATTTAGGAGCTATCATCCGTACTTGTGAAGCGGCGGGTATTAAAGGTATAATTATTCCTAAAGACCGTAGTGTCGTAGTTAATGCGACCGTGATGAAAACATCTGCAGGGGCCCTAAATTATGTTAAAGTAGTAATGGTTAAAAACTTAGTCGATACCATTAATAAATTAAAAGATAATGGTTATTTTATCTATACTGCTGATATGGACGGTAAAGACTATAAAGAAGTGGATTATGCACCCAAAACATGTTTAGTAATCGGAAGTGAAGGAAACGGTGTTTCTAGCCTCGTACGCAAGAATTCTGACGAGATAGTATCATTACCCATGAAAGGTCATGTTAACTCTCTTAATGCCTCTGTAGCAGCTGCTATTCTTATCTATGAGGTAATAACTCATGAATAATAATTATGAAGATTATAATGATAGCGAACTTATTATGATGATAAATGAAAGTAATGAAGATGCTAAAGAAATACTTTTAAATAAATATCACTATATTATTGGATTAATCTTAAAAAAATATAGTAAAACAGCTTTTCTATTAGGTATCGAAGGTAAAGACTTATATCAAGAAGCCTTACTAGGTTTTACTGATGCCATAAATAGATATGATGAACAAAAAGATGCTTCTCTTCCTACTTTTATTACTCTGTGTGTGGAAAGAAGAGTAAGAATAATTTTAAGAATGCATAATAATAGTAAAAGTAAACTCTTAAGTGATGCTATCTCTTTAGATGATGAATCTACTATCTTAAAACAAATAGAAGATACTAAAGATAAAGACCCTTTACTATCTATTACTGACGAAGAAGAAGCTAAAGAACTAGATAACCAAATATTAGAAACTCTATCAGATAGTGAAAAAGAAGTATATAATTTATTAGTAAAAGGTTTTAATATTAAAGAAATAGTAAATATCTTAAATAGAAATTATAAACAAGTAGATAATACTATTCAAAGAATAAAAGAAAAAATTAAAATAATACTTGCTAAATAAAATTTAATGTGCTATATTGTATATAGCACTTGTAAGTGTTTTTATTTTGAATTAATTTGAGGTGAAAAAATGGCTAAGAAAAAACAAAAAAAAGATAGCTTAGTAAAAGGCGTAAAACAAGAAATGAAGAAAGTAAGATGGCCAGGTGTTAAAGAAGTTGTAAAATATACTTTTGCTACTTTAGGTTTCTGTATTTTACTTGCTCTATTCTTTATGCTATTAAATGCTATACTATCTAGTGTATTATCATTTATAAGGGGGTTATAACATGGAAAATGAAAAACTATGGTATGTAGTTAATACCTATTCTGGACATGAAAGCAAAGTTAAAGAAAAACTTGAAGCTAAAACAGAATCAATGGGTTTTCAAAATAACATCTTTAGAATAATAATTCCTGAAACTAAAGAAGTCGAAGTAAAAGATGGTGTTAAAAAAGAAAAAACTCATAAAATGTTTCCAGGTTATATTTTAGTAGAAATGATAATGAGTGATGAAGCATGGTATATAGTACGTAATACCCCAGGTGTAACTGGTTTTATTGGTTCTTCTGGTAAAGGTGCTAAACCTACACCATTACTTCCTCAAGAAATAGATAAAATACTAGCTAATATGGGCATGAGTAGAATGGAAATCGATACTGACTTAGCAGTAGGAAATAAAGTAAATATTATTGATGGACCATTCAAAGGTATGATGGGTACAATAGATAATATTGATACTGAAAATAACCGTTTAAGTGTATTAATTGATCTATTCGGTCAAGAAACTCCTGTCGAAGTAGAATTATTCCAAGTAAGTAAGGCTTAAAAAGCCTTTATCTGCCGGCATAGCACAATTGGTAGTGCAACTGAATCGTAATCAGTAGGTTGGGCGTTCAAGTCGCTCTGCTGGCACCAGATGAAAAGTAAACTCGGACTTTAATAGTTCGAGTTTTAAAATGATTATTTTTATGATATAAGTATTTTTTAAAATATTTTTAATATAATTGCTAAATCTATAAATTACTAAATTAGTATTTTTCTATTTCTCTTTCTAATTCTTCTTTACTCGGTAAATGAAGTAAATACGAAGATGCATATATTTCACTATTCTTAGGTAAAGCAAATTTTATAACTGCTTTATTTTTCTCTTTACCAAGTAATATACCTATGGTAGGTTTATCATCATCCTGCCTAACTTTTTCATCATAATAATTTACATACATATTTATTTGACCGATATCCTTATGAGTTATTACTCCTATTTTAAGTTCTAGTATAACGAAACATTTTAAAATATGATTATAAAATACTAAATCGGGATAATAATTTTTATTGTTTATGCTTATTTTTACTTCACTACCTACATAAGTAAACCCTTTACCTAATTCTAATAGAAATTCCTTTAAATGAGCAAGTATTTCATTTTCTAAATCTTTTTCTTGATAATAACTTTCTAAATTTAAAAATTCTAATACATAAGGATCTTTAATTAAGTCTTTACTTGTATTAATAACATTACCTTGTACTGGTAGTAAATTATTATCTTCATTAGATACTAATAATCGTTCATATAAATGAGACTTAATCATTCTTTCTAATTCTCGATAGCTCCATCTACTATTAATACATTCTTGCATATAAAAATTTCTTATGGGTTCTTCTTTAACTTTTAATAATTCTGTATAATGACTCCAACTCAATTGGTCAGGCAATGACTGACCTTTTTGATAATATAAATAGAATTTACGCATATTTTTCATATTTGTTAAAGAATAACCCTTTCCATATTCTAAAGTAAATCTTATCGAAAGATTTTTTAAAATATGTTCACCATATTTAGCACGTTTCTCTCCTTTTTGAAAATTATTAACAATATTTTCACCAATATGCCAATATAAATCTAACAAAATAGTATTAACTGCTATGTAAGCTTTTCTTTTACTATTTTCGATTAACTCTTTAATTTCATTATACATTTTCTCTTCTAGTTCTTTTTCATTAAATGTTTCTACTTTTTCCATTCCAATTCCTCCTTCAAATACAATAAAAAATAAATTTAAGTTACTCATGTTGTCATACCCTTAAATTTATCCCTCTATAATATATATTAACAATTTTTCTTCGATTTCCTTTTTTTTGAGAGAAATTTCTTAAAAAATTTCTAATATTTTCATCTTTTGTTTTCAGTAATGCTAGATAATGACTCCAACTTAATTGGCTCAGCAATGCTGAGCTTTTTTGATAATAAAGATAAAACATACGCATATTTTTCATATTTGTTAAAGAATAACCTTTCCCATATTCTAGAGTAAATCTAATAGAAAGATTTTTTAAAATATGTTCACCATATTTTGCACGTTTCTCTCCTTTTTTAAAATTATTAACGATGTTTTCTCCAATATGCCAATATAAATCTAACAAAATAGTATTTACTGTTATATAAGCTTTTTTTTATTATTTTCAATCAATTCCTTAATTTCATTTTATATTTTCCACTTCCCTAATTAGTTCTTCCTTACTTGGTAAATGAAGTAAATATTTGGATGCATATATCTCACTATTTTTAGGTAAAGCATATTTTATTACTGTTTTACTTTTTTCTTTAGCAAGTAAGATACCTATGGTAGGTTTATCAGCTTCTTTTTTAATTTTTTCATCATAATAATTCACATACATATTAATTTGACCTATGTCTTTATGAGTAATAGTTCCTATTTTTAGTTCTACAATTACATAACAATTTAAAATATTATTATAAAATATTAAGTCTGGGTAATAATTCCTATTATCTATTTTTATTTTTATTTCACTGCCTATAAAAGCAAATCCTTTCCCTAACTCTAATAAAAAGTTTTTTAAGTGGTTTAATATTTCTTTTTCTAAATCTTTCTCTTTATAATCATTATTTAAATTTAAAAATTCTAATACATAAGGATCCTTAATTAAATCTCTACTAGTATTAATAACATTACCCTGTAATGCTAATTTATTATCTTCTTTAGACACTAATAATCGTTCATATAAATGCGACTTAATCATTCTTCCTAATTCGCGATAACCCCATCTGCTATTTATGCATTCTTGCATATAAAAGTTTCTTATGTTTTCATCTTTAACTTTTAAAAGTTCTAGATACTGACTCCATGATAATTTGGTCAGCAGTGCTGACCAAATTGGAAACATTGTATAAAATCTTCTCATTCTTCTCAAGCTTTCCACGGAAAAGTTTTTTCCATATTGTTTACTTAATCTACTAGAAACATTATTTATCAAATTTGTACCATATTTTGCACGCTTTTCGCCATTTTGCAAATTATTAACAATGTTTTCTCCAATATGCCAATATAAATCTAATAAAATAGTATTTACTGCTTCATAAGCACGTCTTCTACTATTTTCAATTAATTCCTTAATTTCCTTATACATTTTCTCTTCTAATTCTTTTTCATTAAATGTTTTTACTTTTTCCATTCCAATTCCTCCTTTAAATACAATAAAAAATAAATTTAAGTTAATAATATTTTCATACCCTTAAATTTATCCCTCTATAATATATATTAACAATTTTTCTCCGATTTCCTTTTTTTTTAAGATAAATTTCTTAAAAAATACCTACTAAAAGGCATAAAAAAAGAAGATTACTCTTCTTAATTTAAATAATGACTCTAGTTCACTACAGAAATTCTAGAACTACTATCTCCCCACTAGATTATCTAGAGCCAATTTTTATTGTGTGTTTTATTAATTATTAAGCATCAGCAGCTACGTGTTGTACTGCTCTTATAGAGCCCTCATCTATAACTATTTTACCACTGAAGCTTGCACCTTTTGAGTCTTGAATGTTTTCTGCATCATAAGCATATTTAACAGCTATAGTATAAGTAGCTTTTTCACCAGGTTTTAATGTTTGAGTTACAAAATCTCCTGTAAAGCTTGCATCTGGAAACTTTTGACCATTAATAGTTGGTTGTACTGCTTGTGTACTATCTTCTTCTAAATGACCATCGCCTGTATTCCATGTAACTGCTGCGTTAGCTGTCATAGTTAAATTTTTCTTGTCATTAGCATTTAAGCCATTAAAAACACTATTCCATTTCATAGTATAAGTAATATCAGCTGTTTTACTATTGTTAACTACGGTCATTTCATAACTGTTATTTTTATCATAAGTTTCGCCCCAACCTGGAAGAATATTTTCACCTGTAATAGTTTCACCATCATTATAAGTTATAGTTAAATCATTTGCAGCTGTAATTTTGATTTCCTCAGCTTTTTCAGTACCTGAAACTGTAGCAGTAAAGTAAGCAAATGTTGCTCCAACTACAGTGATTAATAATGTTGCTACAGCGATAACTGTTAATAAAACTACGTTTTTCTTTTCCATCTATATCTCTTTCTCCTTCCTATTTTTTATTATTCAGTAACTTTAGAAGCTTGAGCACTAGCAAGTAATTTACCAGTAAATGATCCATTACCATCAGTATCGTTTTGATCGCCATCAATATTTTTTAAACGAAATGTTAATGTAAATGTTTGTGTAGCTCCTTTTTCTAAATGTCCAGTTACTAAAGTGTTCTTTTCTGTTTCAGTATTACCAGTAGTTTTTAAATTAGCTTCTTCCATTTTTACAAAGTTATCATCGTCACTAGTTGTTAAACCAACAATAGAAGTAGCTCCACCAGCACCTTTTTCAAGTTTGTATTGTAGATTTGCAAAGCCTGTATTAGTATATTCTGAAAAAGCAATAGTAAAGTCAATAGCAGCGTCATTTCCATTCGTAATAGTTATAGTCTTAGAACCATTCCAGTCAGGAAATATAGCAGCTCCATCAACACCTATGTTAGAACCTTCAGTATAGGTTGCTTCTACTTTTGAAATAGTACTGGCATTAACAACATCTTCTGTTCCGCCTTCGCCCGTCACTTGTGCCGTAAAATATGCAAATGTTGAGCCTACCATATTAATAGATTAATTTTTCTATCTTAAACAAAATAATGTCAAATAACATTTTTACTATTGATTTTACATTTTATATTTGTTATGATGTTATCATAGAGGAGGATAGAAAAATGGAAAGAAAAAATGTGGTTTTATTAACTGTAATAGCTGTAGCTACTTTATTAACTGCTATGGTAGGCTCAACATTTGCATATTTTACGGCACAAGTTAGCGGTACTGGAGTAAATAAAGAAGTCGTTAATGCTACTACTGCAACTGTTTCAGCAACCTATACTGAAGGTTCTAATATTGCAATAGACGCTAATGCAATTGATCCTAGCTGGAGCGGTACTAAAAAAATAACAATTGAAAATACTTCAGCTGTTGATATTGATTACACGATTGCATTTGATAACGCCGGCGAAGGTACAGCATATTCTAATTCCTTTGGCAATTTAGAGTATAAACTTGCCAAAGCAACTATTTCTGAAAGCAACAATAACGAAGATGAAGATGCTGATATTGTTGGTTTAACTAATGCCCCAGATAACGATAATTTCGTTAAAATGGAAGCTTCAAGTTTAAAAAGCGGAAGCGATAATGTTCTTGTAACTGGCCATTTAGGTGCTGGTGAAAAACACGAATTTGAATTAACAATTAGATTAAAAGATACTGGTGAAAATCAAAATGAAGCCGATGCTGGTAAATCATTTACTGGTAAATTACTAGCTAGTGCTAAAGCTTCTAAAAAAATTGACTAATAAAATTTAAAGAAGGAGGAAAAAGATAAATGGAAAAGAAGAATGTCGTTTTATTAACAGTTATTGCAGTAGCAACGTTATTAATTACAGTGGTTGGTGCAACATTTGCATACTTTGCTGCTACAATTGATAATGAAAAAAATGAAACAATTAAAATTACATCTGCTAATGATTTGACACTAACTTATAATGGCGGCGAAACTATTGGAGGATCAAATGTTCTTCCAGGTTGGGGTGTTGATTATGAAAAAAACAAAAACTACGAAATAACAGTTATTAATAATAGTCAAACTTCAGATATAACTTATTCTATGAAATGGGATGCTGTTACTAATGGTTTTGATTCCGCTGATCAAAAGAATTTAACTTTTACTGCAACTGCTGAGATGGGTTGGGACAAAAACACACTTCAAGCTGAAGGTGCTTCAGACAAAAAAGACCCAGCAGCTGGAACATTCCCAACTGCTGATGAAACAGCCTTTGTAACAGATCAAACATTAAAACCAGGTGAAAAAGTAACTTATACTATTCACGTAAGTTATAAATATGATGAGCTACTTGAACAAGATTCAAAAGGTCAAAATTTCACTGGTAAACTTAAGATTGATGATAAAAGTATTAGAGCTAAAACACATAAAGCAGCTTAATAAACCATATTATTTAAATTAAGAAGAGTAATCTTCTTTTTTTATGTTCAATAAATTTTACAAGAGTTAATTAAGTAAACTTTTTTATTTTTTAATTTCCCATACTTATGGGAAATTTTTTAATATTTGAAAAAAATTTTAATAAAAAAGAAGGAAAATGAGGTGTAAACTGCAAATATATATAGTAGAGGGTCAAAATGGAGGAAGAACATGCTACAAGAAGAAATAGAATTAAATTCCTATAAAGGAATATCGGAAGCTATATATAATTATGCTAATAGTATCAAAGATAATTTTGAAACAAATATTATAATTAGAAAAAATAAATTTAATGGTATTGATTATAGTAAAGAGTTACAAACTGCTATTTTTAATAAAGCCAAAGAAGAATTTAATAAAATAGGAAAAAGAGTATTTATAAATAATGGGGAAAAAATTTATGTATCTAATGCTGATATAAAAGAAAGTATAGCTAAAACTGTTAGAAGCATTGAACAAAAAGTATTACTTGCAGAACATATAGCAGTATTTGCAAAATTAGATAAGGTAATTGAGCATGGTGTAAAAATTAATTATGCACCCGAAATTAAAAATAGACCTAAATTTAAAAAATGGGATTATTATGCAACTCCAGTAATAATAGATGGAGAGAAATATATTATTGAATTTGATACGACAGTAAGAGATAATAATGAAAAACACTTTAGATTAGAAAGACTATATAAATTAAAAGACATAAAAAAACAAGTTGTTCCGACCGGCAAGATTAATTAATCAGTAAACCGGTTAGTAGAACAACCTGTTATTGAACAGGTTGCTCCGACCGGTATGGTTGAATAACAACTATTAGACCGGTTTGTAGAACAACCTGTTTCTATATCTAATATATTACAATAAGTAAAATTTGTCAAGTAAAATTAAAAAAATTCATCGAAAAAAAGGAAATTGGGGTGTAAAATGCAAATATATATTATAGAGGGAGAAATTATGAATATAGAAATTATCGAAGAAAAACAAAGTAAAAAAGAGAAAGTAATGAACTTATAAAAACTCCATCTATGATTAGTTATAGTAAGCATGAAATGGAGAATTTTAAAAATGGAAAAGTAAAAATTGCAAGAAATGAAAAAGATGTGTATAAATTTATTTTAAAATCTCAAAAATTTCCAAGTAATGCTAAATTATATTTTGGAAAAATAGGAATAGAAGCTGCTAATAGAATAAAAGAGATTTTAGGAATAAATGTTATAGGTTATAATATTTCATTAAAATCTGATAGTATAAATCACATAATAAGAAAACATAGTGGAGATAGAGAATATTTAAGGGGACAAATTCCAGTAACAAAAGAAGATTTTAATCTAATACCTAAAATAATCTTTGCTTTTGATAATATCAAAATTAGTAATAGTACTAAAGATGATAAGCCAGTATTAACTTTTATAAAGGAAATAGGAAATGTATACTATTTGGTTGAAAATGTATCTGATAAATCACATTGTTTAGAAGTATTAACTATGTGGAAGATGAAAGTACATAAAAAGAACTCTGCCACTACGGATAATGCTATAAATAACCCTATCCAAACGTCCGAAACGAGTAGCGGTACGAGTTCTTTCTATCAAAGATAATATCACAATATGTAAATAACGTCAATATGATATTTAAAATTTTTTAAAAAATTTTTGCGAAAAAAAGGAAATCAAGAAAAAATAGTTAATATATATAATAGAAGGGCTAAAAATATAGACAAATAATAAAAAGGGTAAATGTGATTAGAAAGGATGGATATGGAAGAAAGTTTTTGGCCAATGATTGATGATCTAATGTTTGCCCATATTATGTATACTAATAAAGAATATTTAATAGAAATAGTTTCTTATATTACTAAGATACCAAAAAAACTTTTAAAGATATGATATATGTCGATACTAATTTAAAAGAAGAAAATAGAAATATCAAACATCAAAGAAGTGATATTGTCATAAAAGTGAATGATAATACCATATGTAATTTAGAAATGAATAAAGATTACTATGAATCTTATTTAGTTAAGAATATAAGTTATCTATTCACTTTACATAATCAAGATAATATGAGTGGTATAAAATATTCAGTAGGGGATGTATATGTGCAAATTAATTTTGATAACTTTGGTAAATTTGGACATAAATTAATAAATGAATATAGATTAAAAGAAATAAGTAGTGGAGAAGATTATCCTATAGATAGAATCAAAATATATCATATAAAACTTGACTATTTGCAAAACAAAGAGTATACTAAAAGTGAAAACATTAAATTTATAAAATATTTGAAACTAATGAGTGCCAAGAATTATGGAGAAGCACTAGAAATAGTTAAAGGAGGAGATAAAATTATGCATGAAGTATTTAATGAAATGATGAGGTATGCTAAGAAATTACCATTTGGGTATCGTGATGTAGAATATGAAGAAATGTTATTACGTAATACTTTTAAAGATGAAGCAAAAAAAGAAGATGCTAAAGCTATGTTAAGAAAAGGATATCCAGTAGAAGATATAAAAGATATAACAGGATTGCCTAAAAAAGAAATAGAAAAATTAAAAGAAATAGAAAAGGAGTAAAATAGAAATGAATTTAGAAAATGAAGATATGGATTATCATGAAATATTTAGTGAAATGATGAGGTATGCTAAGAAATTACCATTTGGGTATCGTGATGTAGAATATGAAGAAATGCTACTGCGTAATACTTTTAAAGATGAAATTAAAAAAGAAAGTAAAATAGAAAATGCTAGAGCTATGCTAGAAGAAAATATAAATGTTGAATTAATTTCTAGAGTAACTAAATTACCAGTAAAAGAGATAAAAATGCTAAAAAAGAATACCATGGTTGAAATAGTTAATAAGGAATAGTAAAAAATGTACTATTCCTTTTATAAACATCAAATTTAAAAATATTGTTTTAAAATATTGATATTAAAAAATATTTGTGATAAGATTATTTTATAGTATGGTAGTGGTTTTATGAATGAAACAATATCTAAAGAAATAAAAAAAGAGTTTATGGCTGAATATGATAAACTAAAGAAAAAGAGTGATAATGAAACCAAAGGTGTACTTACTCTTTTATGTGTCGCATTTATATTATCATTAGTATTTATAAGTATTGGTGGTTATTTAACTTATCAGAATTATATGAGAAATAATATAGTGGAGAAAGGTGATTAATAATGGAAGAAGAAAAGAAGGTTATAGTAGAAAGTAATAATAAAGAAGATAAAAATAATAGAAAATGGTTATGGTTATTAGTACTATTAATGCTATTATTAATTACCAGCTGTACAGCATTTAAATATTTTACTGATCGTTTTGGTATAAATATTGATGCTAATAATAAATTTGTAAATGTCGACTGGGACGGTGATGGGTTACCTGATTTTAATATAGATACTGATGGTGATGGTAAACCTGATAAAAACTTATTGAATCAAGACCGTGATGGCGATGGCGTTTGTGATTTAAACTGTGATACTGATGGCGATGGTAAACCTGATAAAAATGTCGATATTTCAGGAAATGGTATTTGCGACTATAATTGTTATTATGGAGACCGTTGTTATAAAAACTGTGTAAGTAGCAATGGTGAAATTATAAATGGCGATACTAATGGTGATGGTAAATGTGACCGTAACTGTGATACTGATGGTGATGGTAAACCCGACAAAAATGTCGATACTGATGGCGATGGCGTTTGTGATTTAAACTGTGATGGCGACTTTAGCTGTAAATTAAATTGTGATGTTGATAATGATAATGTTTGTGATATAAATTGTGATTCAAATGGTGACGGAAAACCTGATGTTAATTTAGATACTAATGGTGATGGCGTTTGTGATTTAAACTGTGATAAATATCATAACAATGTCTGTGATTACAACTGTGATACTAATGGCGATATGATATGTGATAAGAATTGTGAAGGAGAAACACAATGTAGATTTAATTGTGATTTAAATAGTGATAGCAAATGCGATTATAACTGTGATACTAATGGCGATGGTAAACCTGATAATAATGTTGATACCAATGGTGATGGTATATGTGATTTAAACTGTGACACTAATGGTGATGGTAAACCTGATAAGAACTTAGATACCGATGGTGATGGTATATGCGATAAGAATTGTGATGGTAAAGATTCATGTCACTTAAATTGTGATGATAATAATGATAATATTTGTGACCGTAATTGCGACTCTGATGGCGATGGAAAACCTGATAAAAACCTAGATACTAATGGTGATGGCGTTTGTGATTTAAATTGTGATACTGATGGTGACGGGAACCCTGATAAAAATGTCGATACCAATGGCGATGGTATATGTGATAAAAATTGTGACGGAAATGGTGTTTGCTTACGTAATTGTGATGTAAATAATGATGATCGTTGTGACTTAAACTGCGATGTTAATGATGATGGTAAATGTGATTATAACTGTGATACTACTGGTAATGGTACTTGTAATAAAAACTGTGATGTAAATACCGATGGTATTTGTGATTATAATTGTTATAACGATAAAACTGGTAAATGTGAATACAATTGTGATACTGACAATGATAAGATTTGTGATTATAACTGTGATACCAACGGTGATGGTAAGCCTGATAAAAATTTAGACACTGATGGCGATGGTAAATGCGATAAGAATTGCGACGATAGTAGTGTATGTAAAAAGAATTGCGATGATAATAAAGACGGAACTTGTGATCGTAACTGCGATACTGATGGTGATGGAAAACCTGATAAGAATTTAGATACCAATGGTGATGGTGTTTGTGACTTAAATTGTGATATCAATGGTGACGGCAGCTGTGATAAGAATTGTGATACCAATAATGATGGTGTTTGCGATAAAAATTGTGAAATGAAATGTAGCATCAATTGTGATACTAACCATGATGGCAATTGCGATTATAACTGTGATACCGATAACGATGGAAGATGCGATAAGAATTGCGATGCCAACAATGATGGTCTTTGTGATTTAAACTGTGATGTTAATGGTAATGGCAAATGTGACCGTAACTGTGATAAAAACGGCGATGGTAAATGCGATATAAACTGTGACACTAATGGTGATAAGGAACCAGACAAAAACATTGATGATGATGGTGATGGCAAATGTGACCGTAACTGTGATACCAATGGTGATGGTACTTGTGATGTCAACTGCGACCACAATAATAATGGAGTATGTAATACCAATTGTGATACCGATGGTGATGGTATACCAGATAAAAACTTCGATGACAATGGTGATGGTAAGTGTGATCGTAACTGTGATACCAATAATGATGGCAAATGTAACCTAAATTGTGATTCTAATTTAGATGGTAAATGTGACTATAATTGTGATTCAAATGGTGACGGCGAATGTGACATAAATTGTGATACTACGGGAAATGATAAACCAGACATGAATTTAGATACTGATGGTGATGGCAAGTGTGATGTTAACTGTGATACTGATAAAGATGGTATTTGTGATACTAATTGTGATGTTGATGGTGATGGCAAACCAGATAAAAACTTCGATGATAACGGTGATGGCAAATGTGACCGCAACTGTGATGAAACTGGTAATGGTAAATGTGACAAGAACTGTGATACCGATGGTGATGGTAAACCAGATTTAAATGTTGATAGTAATAATGATGGTATACCAGATACTAATATTGATGACAATGGTGATGGTAAGTGTGACCGCAACTGTGATTCCAATAACGATGGTAAATGCGACTTAAATTGTGATAAAGATTTAGATGGCGTTTGCGAGACTAACTGTGATACTACTGGCGATGGTAAACCTGATACCAACATTGATGAAACCGGTGACGGTAAATGTAATAGAAACTGTGATAACGATGGCGATGGCGACTGTGATGTTAACTGTGATGCAACCGGCGACGGTAAATGTAACACCAATTGTGATACTACCGGCGACGGTAAACCTGACTTAAATATTGATAGTAATAATGATGGCGTTTGTGATACCAATTGCGATACTACTGGTGATGGCAAAGCTGATACCAATATCGATGATGATGGCGATGGCAAGTGTGATCGTAACTGCGACCCTGACAATGATGGTAATTGTGACGTTAACTGTGATGCCGACTTTGATGGCAAGTGCGATACTAACTGTGATGCTGATGGTGATGGCAAAGCTGATACCAATATCGACGATGATAACGATGGCAAGTGTGATCGTAACTGTGACCCTGATAATGATGGTGAATGTGATTTAAACTGTGACTTTAATGATGATAAATTATGTGATTTAAATTGTGATACTGACGGTGATGGTGAACCAGATGAAAATATTGATACCGACGGCGATGGTGTTTGTGACCATAAATGTACCGATGTAGATATAAATGAAATTTTTGAATTTGAAGCATTAACAACAGTCAATGCAGAAAATATAGTACCAGGATGGACAGCATCACAAGAATTTAGAGTTAATAATAGAAGTAATGCAACATATTATTATCAATTAGTATGGTTTGATATGGACAATACCTTTACTCGACAAGAGGACTTAGTATATAGCGTAAGTATTGATGTTAATGGAAGTTATGAAGAAGTAGTACATGAAAGAAAAATACCAAGTGGTGAAGAAATAATCTTTGATGACCAAATTATTCTTCCTGGTAGATACCAAAACATTAAAATAACTTACAAATATATCAATCAAGATTTCAGTCAAGATGTCGATCAAGGAAAACATATAAGTGGTAAATTAGGAATTGGATTAGACTAAAAACTAATCCTTTTTTATTTACAATTTATTTATAAAGTATATATATTTAACTCTTGTCAAACCTAATAATATAAACTATAATTAATTATAGAGTAGAAGGCAAATGTGTATGAATGAAGGAAAGAATAAAAATTGGGTTATTAAATATATATCTAAAGTTTTCTCTTGGTTTCTTATAACTATACTTGTTTTAGTTGCCAGTTTTTTAGTTTATTATGTTGTAGCAACTAATATCTATGCTAGTAAAGGTGAACAATTTAAACCCAAATTTTCTTTATATACAATTATAAGTCCTAGTATGGTGCCCAATATAAATGTTTATGATGTTATTTTTAATGTTCGAGTAGATAATCTTAGTAAATTAAAAGAGGGCGATGTTATTACATTTATTTCTAGCGGAAATTTAAATGAAGGTATGACTGTAACCCACCGGATAGTAGATATAATTGAAACCGATGAAGGTTTAAAATTTAAAACTAAAGGTGACAATAATTTAGTCCCTGATTCTGCCTTAGTTGAACCAGGAAATGTTCTTGGAAAAACTTTATTTAAAATTCCTCAATTAGGACGTGTTCAATCCTTACTTGCTACTAAAGGAGGATGGTTATTTCTAGTATTACTACCTGCTTTAGGTATTATAATTTATGATATTATCAAGATAATTAAATTAACTACTGTTAAAAAGAAAGTTGATCAAAGTATTCTAGATAATAAGATAAAAATTGATCCAGAACAAATAAAAAGAGAAGAAGCAAGAAAAGAAGAATTAAAGAATAAACTATTAAACAATGACAAATATTTAGAGTTAGAAAATAAAGAATCAGAAGAAAAAATAAAACCAGAAAAAGAAAAAGTTATTACTAACCATCCTCCTAAGAAAAAATCAAATAAAAAGAAGAAAAAAAATAATTCTAAACAAAAACCAAAAGTTGTTAAAATGAATGTGAACTTGCCCAAGAAAAAATAAAGGTTAATCGTTAACCTTTATTTTTATGGTCTTCCAAGGCTTTATAATACACCTTTAAAATATCACTAGCAAACACTTCTTTAGAATATTTATAAATACTATTTTTAGCATTAATACACATTGTATCATATAAATCTTTATTGCTCATAAGTTTTAATACTATATCAATAAATTCTTTCTTATTACTAAATAAATAACCATTATAATTATGTTGAACCATTTCTCTAAAACTTTCATCATTAATACATATAACTGGTTTAGATGCTGCTAACCCTTCAATAATGGTAAGACCTTGAGTTTCCGTTTGAGAAAAAGATACCATAATATTAAATAAATTATAATAAGTAGGAATATCAGCATATTGAACTAAACCTGTAAATACTACATTATCTTTAAGATTCAAATCTTTACTTAATTTTTTTAATTCCTCTAACTCAGGGCCATCTCCTACTAAAATAAGTTTACAACGATTATTTAATTCCCGTAAGTCTTTAAAAGATTTTAATAATTTATCTAAACTCTTTTCTTTGGCAATTCTTCCTACGCATCCAATAATAAAATCATCTTTATTTAATTTATATTTAGCTTTTAATTTTTTAATTTCATTTTGCATTTTATCATTTATTTCAAATTTAGTTGTATCTATTCCCGTTGGTATAACATTAATATGTTTTGCTATATCATACTTAGAAATAAATAAATCTTTAATTTTATCTGTCGGTACAATTAATTCATCACAATTCTTATCACAGAAATATTTTGTTAATTTAATAACAATTTTTTTGCCAAAATTATCAAAATGTCCATGAGTTACATAATGTACATAATCTTCTAATAACGTATGATAAGTATGAACTACTGGAATATTAAGTTTTTTCGCCACGATTCTAGAAAAAGTTCCTAAAGCAAATTCGGTTTGAGAATGTATTATATCTATGTTCCAAGTTTTAATTATTTTTAAAGCTTTACGAGAATAGATACTAGTAAGTCTAGTCTTATAAATACCCGTTTTAACCCCAGGAATATAGATTATTTTATTTTTTTTATCATATTTAAATTCATATTTTTCTAAATTAGCTGTAACTATATAAACTTCATGCCCCATATTAATTAATGCTTCTTTTAACATTTTAATACTTGTTGTAACACCAGATAAATGGGGTTCATAAGCATCTGTAAAAATTGCTATTTTCATAAAACTACCTCAAATTCTATACACTTGTAAATTTATTATAACATTTTAAAAGTTTTTATTCAATTTCATTTATTTTTCCTTGACGAACGTGAGTTTGCAGTTATATAATAATTTTACAAGTAGAAAATAAGTTGGTTTTATTTTAATGAACAAACTAATAATAAGTAATACTAAAATTGAAAATATGATCTATGAAATAAGGGGTAAACAAGTTATGCTTGATTCAGACTTAGCTTATTTATATAATGTGGAAACTAAAAGAATTAATGAAGCAGTTAGAAACAATCCGCAAAAGTTTCCTGAAAGGTTTAGTTTCATTCTAACAGAAAGTGAGTGGCAAGTTCTAAGGTCGAAAATTTCGACCCTAAAAGAACAACCTAAAGGAAAAGGTCACCACCGAAAATATAATCCTAGAGTTTTTACAGAGCAAGGCGTTGCTATGTTAGCAACGATTTTAAAGTCTCCTATTGCTATTCAAACAAGTATTAACATAATGGATGCTTTTGTTAAAATGCGAAGGTATCTTTCTAATGACTTAATAGAGTTAACTTATATGAAAAAACAAATTCTTAATAATAGTAATAATATTGATAAAAACACCGAAATATTAAATTATTACAAGAATCATTTAATAAATTAAATGAAAAACAAAAGGTAAGTGAAATATATTTTAATGGTCAAATATTTGATGCTTATTCTAAAATATTAGATATTTTTAAAAAAGCTAAAAATAACTTAATTATAATTGATGCTTATGCCGATAATACTTTATTAGATATTGTAAAAAGATTAAATATAAATGTAACGATAATAACTAAAGCAAATAATTTATTAACAAAACAAGATATTGAAAAGTATAATAAACAATATCATAATTTGAGTGTTAAATATGATAATACCTTTCATGATAGATATTTTATCTTAGATAAAGGAAGAGTATATCATTGTGGAACAAGTATTAATCGAATTGGGTATAAAACATTTTCCATTACCTTAATAAATGATAAAGATATATGTAATACTTTAATAAATAAAATAATAAGTATAATTTAAAGTTTAATATTACAGTTTAGAATTTTAGAAATATATTGCTTTAATAAATGGTTTTTAGTATAATACATTCGACTTAGAAAGAAGGGGGTTAAATGGATAACTTTTCTAAAATAAAGCTAGAAATGAAAAATGGGAAATATATCCATTTAAATGCTGATTATTTAAAACCTTTTGAAGATGACTTACTACATCTTATTGATGATGAAGACTTCATGAAAACATTATCCTTTGCTAAACGTATGATGATGGGTTCTGAAATAAAATCCAATAATGCTATTGAAGGGATTATTGATGATATATCTTTAATTGAAGATGTTATAAAAAGAAGAAAAAAGCCCTTATCTGAAGAAGAAAGAAAAAGAATAATTAATCTTTATCATGGTTATCAATATATTTTAAACCACAAGAGTATTAATAAAGATAGCTTAAAAGAATTATATAGTATTTTAAGTAAAGGCTTATTAACCGAGAATTATATTAATAATATGGGTGATTACTATCGCAATAAACCCGTAATAATTTATAAGCACTATGTTGATAACCCATATACAGGAATGGATGCTTCCAAATTAGATTATTATATGAATCAATTTTTTACTTATGTTAATAGTTCTCTAAATAGTAATTCCGAAATAGATATATTTATAAAATCACAAATAATGCACTTCTATTTTGTTTACGTTCATCCTTATTTTGACGTTAATGGAAGAACTAGTAGAACCATATCTATGTGGTATTTATTAAATAATAAAGCTTATCCTTATATAATATTTAATAGAGCCATATCTTTTGCCAGAAGAGAATATGATGAAAGTATTATTAAAGGAAGAGAAGGCGATATAACTTTATTTCTCAAATATATGTTAATAGAAGTTACAAAAGAATTAGAAAAAGAATATGTCTTACATAATATTAAAACCAGCTTAAATATAACATTATCTCGAGAAGATACTCAGATGATTGATTATTTACTATCTATGAAAAGTAATTTAACTGCTAAAGACTTAGCGACTCTTTATAATAATTATAATAAACACAGAAGAACTAGTGAAATATTTGAAGAACGAATTATTCCTCTCTTAGATAAAAAAGTTTTAATTAATTTAGGTGAAACTAAAGGATTTATCAAGAAAGATACTCCTAATATAAAGATTACAATTAATTCTGATGCTTTAGATGTTAATTTCGAAAAAATTAAATATTTAAACTTAAAAAGGTTTATAAATAAATAAGAAGCTATCACTTTGATAACTTCTTTTCAATTAAAGATACACATTCATAAATTAAGAATGATAATATGATAAGAATTATAATACCCGCCATAACTAAATTAAGATTAAATACTTGAGTACCATAGATAATTAAATAACCAATACCTTTTTTACTTACTAAAAATTCCCCCATTATAACTCCAATTAAAGTCATTGATATGTTAATCTTTAGAGAAGAGATAATTGTTCTTTTAGATTCCGGAATAATTAAGTATTTAAGAATTTGCATTTTACTAGCTTTAAAGGATTGTAGCAATTTAATTTTATTTTCATCAGTACCTAAAAATCCATTATAGATATTTAAAATACTAACTATTAAATTAATAAGTAAAGCCATAACAATAATTGATTTGGTATTAGCACCTGTCCAAATAATAATTATGGGACCTAAAGCTACCTTAGGTAGACTATTTAACATAGTTAAAAATGGTTCAGTTATTTTAGCCAGAGTGGGAAATTCGTATAAGATAATGGCAATAATAAAACCTAAACTAATACCAATAACAAAAGCAATTACTGTTTCATTCAATGTCGTTAAAATATGCGTTAGTAAGTCTCCGCTTTTAGCTAAATTCATTATTGTTTTAATAATTAGTGATGGACTAGAAAAAATAAAGGGATTAATAATTTTTTTCTTAGATAAAAATTCCCATAAAAGAAAGAATATTATTACTATAGCTAGTTGACTCAATAAAATAAATATCTTTTGTCTTTTCCTTCTTTTAATAATTTCTAAAGCTTCTTTAGACACTAATATCTAACTCCTTCCATATTTCATCGTAATAGGAAGAAAACTCCTTACAATTACGATTAGCTATAGGACTAGTTTTATTAGTTAGATTAATATTTAAAATCTTTTTTACTTCACAAGGGCGTTTCGATAAAATTACCACCCGATCACTAATTGATACCGCTTCCCCAATATCATGAGTTACCATAATCGTCGTAATACCCTCTTTTTTGATGATTTTATAAACATCATCACTAACTGCTAATCTTGATTGATAATCTAAAGCCGAGAAAGCTTCATCTAAAAGTAGAATATCGGGTCTTAAAGCGAGTGTCCTTATAAGTGCCACCCTATGACATTAGTGAAGACACACATTTATTAATTTATAAGTATTTTATTGGATTTTGTT
>CANRME010000012.1 GCA_947631655.1 uncultured Bacilli bacterium
GGTAGGATTGTGTATATATGAAATTATTTGATAAAAAATCTTTAATATTATTAATATCAGTAGTAAGTATTAATTTATTATGTATTATATCTGTTTCTTATGCTTACTTTACTGCTAATATAATTGGTAATGATAAAGCAGAAGAAATGACAGTAACAGCAGGAACTATGAAAATAACTTATACTGATTCCAATATTGTAACTTTAAATAATGCCATACCAGGAGATTCATTAACTAAACAATTTAAAGTAGAAAATACTGGTAATTTAGATACTAAATATAATATAAAGATAGATATAGAAAATAATGATTTTGAAGATTATAATGATTTAAAATATACCTTAACTAAAAATGGAGTAGTTGAACCAGAAAAAGTATTACCCTATGAAGATGGATATATAGTAATAGAAAATGAAATAAAAGAAAAAGGAATAGATAACTATACCTTAACTTTAAATTTTAAAAAAGATGAAAGTAATCAAAATGATAATGCCAATAAAAAAGTAAAATTCAAAATAGAAGTAGATAGTGAAACAGATGTAAAATTATATGAATACCAAGAACCATATAGAGATGAAAGTGGAGCAAACCGACCAAAACTATATCAAGGGATGATACCAATAACATTTAATGAAGATAATACCATGAAGATAGCAGATATAACAGAAGAATGGTATGATTACAATGACCATAAATGGGGGAATGCAGTATTAATAGATAATACAAATGAAGAAATAAGAAACAAATTTTATAAAGAAGACGGAACATTAAGAATAAATCAAACCATAACTGAAGAAGATATCCTTCAAATGTATGTATGGATACCAAGATACAAATATCAACTATTTAATGCAGTAGCTGGTGAAACAACAGAAGAACAAATAATCAACATTGAATTTGAAAAAGGAGTGACGAGTACTGGAAATGTTAGTTGTAAATATATTAATGAAGGAAATGGAACAATAAGAGAAGATTGTGAAAATGCTATAAACGGAAACTGGTATATGCATCCTGCTTTCACCTTTGGAGAAACAGAACTCCCAGGCATATGGGTAGGTAAATTTAAACCTAATTTTACTACAACAGAAACTACTGAAGAAATGATAGTTCTTCCAAACAAATCACCTAATTATTCTCATAGAATGAAATTGTATTTTGATTTTGCCAAAAAAATAGAAACTACGCCCAAATATAATCTAAATAAATCAGAAGTTGACATTCATCCATTAAAAAACATAGATTGGGGAAGTGTAGCATATTTAACAAATTCCAAATATGGAAGATATATAAATGCCGAAACATGTGTTGAAGGCGGATGTGAAGTATGGTTTAACAATACAACCAAGGGAATATCTGGATGTTCTGCGAATCCAAGTACCGAAGGCCCAAATAAGTATATTACTACAACAGTGGAAACTTGCGAAACAAATAATCAATGGAATAAAAATGGTGTTCACGCTTCAACAACTGATAATATATATGGCATATATGATATGCATGGAAATGGAGACTGGACTCGGGTAATGGGGATTGCAGTTGATGAATCGGGTAATTTTTTACCAGGTGACTCAGGATTTACTACCCCACCAGATTCTAAGTATTATGATATATATAGTTTTAGTGGTAGTTTTCGAGGACATTTAGGCGATGCCACACGAGAGGTATATAATCCAAAAATTGATGAAAATAAAGATTATCTTTACTGGTATACTAGTACAGGTGGTTTTCCTTGGAGACTAAGCGACCCCTGGATTATACGTGGAGGTGCTAGTTGGTATCCTGATATGAGTGGTATATTTGCTTTTGGTAGTAATAATGGCCATAATTATAATTCATGGGTTGTCTTAACCGCTCAAGATGGTAATGAATAATTAAACAAGTTTAAATACTTGTTTTTTTAAGCAATTTAGGTATAATTTAAGTAGTGATAGTTATGAAGATTAAAATAGATGATGAAGAACTAAACATTATTGTCGTAAAGAAAAGGATTAAAAATATTTATTTTAGATTTGATGAAAATAATAATTTAGTAGTAAGTGCTCCTTCTAGTGTAAATGATAAATATATAATTGATTTGATTAAAAAAAATTATGATTCCATAAAAAGAATGTATAGTAAGGTAAATAAGAGAAAAGAAAATGATTCTAAGTTTAGTTATTTAGGTATTAATTATGTTGTTATATATAATGCAAATGTTAAAACTCCTATAATAGAAGGTGAATATATCACTTTTAAAAACGAAAAAGCTAAAGATAAGTTTTTAGATAGTGAATGTAAAAGAGTATTTAGTGAGCGAATTAATTATCTAAAACCCTATATTAGTTATGTCCCTGAATTTAAATTAAGAATTAGAAAGATGAAAACCAGATGGGGTGTATGTAATAGAAAAGATAATATTATTACTTTAAATAGTGAATTAATAAAAAAAGATGTAAATTTAATAGATTATGTTATAATACATGAAATGTGTCATTTTAAAGAGGGAAATCATAGTAGCAGGTTTTGGAATGAAGTAAGTAAATATTATCCTAATTATAAATTAGCGAGAAAAAGATTAAGGAGTGAGTAAAATGGAAGTTATAACGTCCCCTAGTAATAGTAAAGTAAAGTATTGGAGTAGTTTATTACAAAAGAAATATCGGGACTCGGAAGGTGTTTATTTAGTAGAGGGAGAACACTTAGTTTTAGAAGCCATAAGAAAAAATTTAGTAGTCGAAATTATTGCTTGTGAAGACTTTAAAATTAATTATTTGGGCGATATATATTATGTTACTTATGATATTTTAAAAAAGATAAGTAAAGTAGAAACTCCTCAAAAAGTTATGGCCGTTGTAAGAAAAAAAGAATTTAGTATTATTGGTAATAAAATTCTTTTATTAGATAGAATTCAAGACCCTGGGAACTTAGGGACAATTATTAGAAGTGCGGTAGCTTTTAATGTTGATACGATAATCCTAAGTGAAGATAGTGTCGATTTATATAATGAAAAAGTTATAAGAAGTACGGAGGGAATGTTATTTAATCTTAATATTTTAAGAAAAGATTTAAAAACTTTTATTCCAAAATTAAAAGAAGATAATTATAAAATCGTTGGTACCAGACTTACTAGCGGTATGAAAGTAAAAGATTATATTTTCCCCAAACGAATTGCTTTAGTTATGGGAAATGAAGGTAATGGCATAAGTAGTGAAGTTTTAAGTTTATGCGATGATTTTGTCTATATTCCGATGAATGAATCTTGTGAATCTTTAAATGTTGGAGTAGCAGCAAGTATTTTAATGTATGAAATGGGAAGTCAAAATGAATGAATATATTTTAGTAGGGAAACTTGTAAATACTCATGGGATTAAAGGGGAAGTTAAAATACTATCAGACTTTGAGTATAAAGAACGCATATTTAAAAAAGATTTTAAATTATATTTAGGTAATAATAAAGAAGAAATGATAATAGAAAGTTATCGGCATCATAAAATATTTGATATGGTAACTTTTAAGGGTATTAGTAATATTAATGAAGTATTAAAATATAAGGGTGCGAAAGTTTATGTTAAAAGATGTGATTTAAAATTATTAGATGGTGAATATTTATATAGTGATTTAGTAGGGAAAAATATTGTAGAAAATAAGATAGTTCTAGGAAAAGTAAGAGAAATAGTGTATAATAATAGTAATATTTTACTGAAATGTGAAGGAAGTAAAGTATTCTATATTCCTTTAAAGAGTAATTATATTATAAAAATAGATAAGGATATAGAAACGCAAAGGGTGCGTGAGTTAATGTTATGAAAATTGATATTTTAACACTTTTTCCGGAAATGATAACACCAGTATTAGAAAGTTCAATTATTAAAAGAGCGATTACGAAAGGGTTAGTTAATATTAATGTTATTAATTTTAGAAAATACTCTAAATTAAATAATAATCAAGTAGATGATACTTCCTTTGGCGGTGGAGCAGGTATGGTTTTAATGTGTGACCCGATATTTTCTTGTATTGATGAAATTAGAACTCCCGAATCAAAAGTTATCTTAATGACGCCATCTGGTAAAGTTTTTAAAGAGAAAATGGCTTTAGACTTGTCTAAAGAAAAACACCTAATTATTATTTGTGGTCATTATGAGGGTGTTGATGAACGGATTTTATCGATTGTGGATTATGAAATAAGTATTGGGGATTATGTTTTAACGGGAGGAGAACTTGCTTCTTTAGTACTATGTGATAGTATTATTCGTTTAATTCCCGGAGTAATAAGTGAAGAGTCTTTAGATAGTGAGTCATTCAGTGATAACTTATTAGATTATCCGGTTTATACTAAACCACAAGTTTATAGAGGGATGGAAGTACCAGAAGTGTTATTATCGGGAGACCATGCCAAAATAGATGAATGGCGTCATGAACAAAGAATTAAAAAAACCCAAGAGAAGCGACCTGATCTATTAAAGTAGGTGAAATATATGAGTTATGTAATAAAAAAAGATAAGAAAACTAAAGAAATCGTTGCAATGGAATATGAAATTCATGGTTATAAATTTACTCCTAAAGGAAATAGAAAAGGTTCTTTAGAAGTAAAATCGATTACGATTATAGAACCCAGTATGATAGAAAAAGTTTTACTATCTAAGTTTTCGCATCGTTATAAAAAATTAATGAATATGGTTTATCTAGTTTTAAATAGTGACGATGACGATGAAACGAGTGGGGCTTTAACTATTGTTTTAGATGAAATAGCGAAAATGAAATCTTTATTATTACATAAGTATTACACCTTTTTAAAAAAAGAAAAATTAAAAGAATTATTAAGTAGATTAGAAATAATTGAAATGGAATTAAAGAAAAAAGAAATGGAAATATATTATAAATCACGACTTATTGATGTAAGTAAGGGACATAGTAGATAATTACTTATTGACTATTCCGAAATATATTGTTATAATTTTAATTGCTTTGGAATTTATTCTAAAGAAGTTCCGCTGAAAATATAATATTTATGAACTTTAGTGAAAATAATATAGAAAGGAAGTAACTTTAAATGGCAAATTTAATTGATAAGATTAATGCTAAACAAGTAAGAAAAGATATTCCTGAATTTCGTGTTGGAGATACTGTAAGAGTAGATGTTTGGGTAATTGAAGGTAAAAAACGTCGTATTCAAGCATTTGAAGGTATCGTAATGAAAAGAAGTGGTGGAAGTGTTTCTGAAACATTCACTGTTAGAAAGAAATCTAGTGGTGTTGGTGTAGAAAGAACATTCCCAGTTAACTCACCAACTATTGATAAGATAGTCGTAGTTAAGAAAGGTCTAGTAAGAAGAGCTAAACTTAACTTCTTAAGAGGACTTAAAAAGGAATACAAAGTTAAAGAAAGAAATTAGTTTAAAATTTCTTTTTTTTATGTTATGATTTTAGTGGTGATATAATGAAAAAGTTTATAAAAGAAGCAATTCCTTATGTAGTAGTATTAGTTTTAGTCTTACTTACAAGGGCCTTTATTGTAACGCCCATAACCGTATCAGGAGACTCTATGGAACCTACACTTCATGGTAATGAATTAATGATGTTAGTAAAAATTGGGGAAATCAAAAGATATGATATCATCGTTGCTAATTATAAAGATGAACATTTAATTAAGAGAGTTTATGCATTTCCTGGAGAAACTATTGAATGTATTGACGGAAAAATCTTAGTAAATAATAAAGTAATTGATGATAAATATGCCAATGGTAAAACTAAAAGTTTTGATAAAATTACCTTAAAAGATGATGAATATTTTGTTTTAGGGGATAACCGAAGCGTAAGTCTTGATAGTGCCACGATTGGTCCAATTAAAGAAAAAGACCTTTTAGGTAAAACCAGTTTTGTTTTATATCCTTTTTCGAGATTTGGAAATATTAAAAAATAAGCTTTTTTAAGGCGTTTTAAATAACGATTTTAGTTGCAATTATCATATAATTATGATATAGTAATCACTACATAAAAGCAAATGGGGGCTGGGATATGAAAAATTTTAATATTAAAAATCTTTTTCTTGTGTATTTATTAGTTATAGTACTTCCTATAACTGTTTTTGCAAGTGATAATATTGCTTTAGAAGTTGATAAAACTGACTTAGAAGCAGGAGACGTAGTTACCGTTAAAGCAAATCTTCCCCTTGATACTAAGTTATATGCTTTAACAGCTACTTTGAGTTATGATCATAATGTTTTTGAATCATTAGATGAATCTAGTTTCATTG
The DNA here is from genome assembly GCA_947631655.1 of uncultured Bacilli bacterium. Classification (GTDB taxonomy): domain Bacteria; phylum Bacillota_I; class Bacilli_A; order RF39; family UBA660; genus CALWAM01. The sequence goes on from CANRME010000012.1 coordinate 6,232, forward strand.
CTGATGATGAAACTTTAAATATTTTATACAATGCTTCTAATAACAAATTTGGTCTTATTAATAAAAAAGGTGCTATTTCAGAATATTTATTTAGCGTTAAATTAAAAGTTAAAGATAATGCTACGGTAGGAGATACATATATTGGTCTTACTAATATCACCGCTTCCGATGGTGATAGCAAAATCTATTATGCTAAACAAGCTGTTAAAGTAATGGTTACCAAAGATGCTACCGAAAACGATGTCGTAACTAATAATAAGCCTTATGAAGTAGAAGATAAAGACGAACCAGTTCTTAAAACCTTTTCTTCTAAACCCTTAATTATTTTCTTTGCTACAGTTTTATCTGTTTTCTTAGTTGCTGCTATATACATAACTATAACCAAGAAAACACATTTAAAATTAATTATCAGTTTAGCTAGTATTACGGGCTTATTACTAGTAACTTTTATTACCTTCTTATTATTTGTTGATAATAAAAAAGACGTTAATAATGATGGTAATAAAACTTATGACGATGCTGAAGAAATACTAAGATATTTACTAGATTTTTCGGGCAGTGAAGAGAGTATTAATAATGAAAATTCTGAAAATAATAATGGATATACTGGAAATACTAATAACTATAATAATCCCGAAAATACTAGTAAAGAAGAAGAAAAAGATAATAATTCCTCAAATAATACAAAACCAAGTCATGATAAAAATGATGATTACGACGTCAATAACGATGGTAAAGTAGATATTGAAGACGTCGGAGATACCACTGAACATGTTACGGAAAATGTTAATTATCAAGTCACATTAAGTGAAAAGAATAATAATATTTATCTTCCTAAAGGAAATTATACCTTGGAGTTAATTGCTAAAGTAACTAATAATGAACCTATTAAAGAAATATACATTGATAATGAAAAGTATAAAGTTTTAAAACACGATAATTATTATAGTATCGAAATTAAAACTCCTGATGTAGCTGGAGTTCATGAATTTAAAATAACTAAAGTAGTTTTAGAAAATGAAAGAGTAGTAAATACTTCTCTTACTTTAAAAAAAGAAATCCTAAAAGATGCTCCATATGTTGATATGTTTCGTGTCGATGATGAACATAATACCTTAAGTTTTAAATTAGAAGATAAAGATAATGCCTTTATTTCTGGTAATGTTTTAATAGAAAGTTCTGCTAATGAAATAATTATTAATGAAGAATTACAAGAAGAAAATAACTTTAATTATGAATTTAAAAAAGATTTATCTTATAATATTACCGTAACTGCAGATTATGATTTAGATAGTAATAAACTCAATAATATTACGGGTGAACAAAATAAATATCAAGAGAAAGTTATTTATCACCATACTTTTACTATTGATGATGATTATAATTTCAAACTAAGTAATATTATGATTAGCGATGCTATATCTAAAAATGAAGAATTATTAATTACTTTTGATAGTACGAATAGTAATAATTACCCAGTAGAGTATATCGTCGTCGATGATAAAGAATATGATGTTATCAAAATTGAAAATGATAATCATTATACTGTAGCTTTAACTGGTTATAATACTTCCTTATTTGGAAGATTTGAACTAGACATTGAAAAAGTAGCTTTACAAAATTTAAAAGTCTTTGAAAAAGATAAAGATTACAAATCCAATGTCCTAATTTATAGTGTTTTAAAAGAAGCTCCAAATGTTACTGATATTAAACTTAGTGAAAATAAAAGTGCTAAAGAAATAAATGTTACTTATAACCTAAAAGATGAAGATAAAACTTTAGAAAAACTTGATGTTGTTTTAACTGATTCTACGGGTAAAATTATTAGTAAAAAAGAAGATGTCAAAGAAAATAGCTTAGCTTTATCTTATGCCGGAAGTAGTGACGGCCGATATACAGTTAAATTCCTAGCCGATTGTAATTTAGGTACTGATCGTCATATATATACTGCTAAAAATATTGGAGAAGATACGATTCTTACCCAAAAAGATATTTATATTTCTAAAGTTAATGTAACTAGTATTTATCCAACTAAAAACCAAGAAAAATATACTATAACTTATAAAATAGAGGCCACGGATGAAATTAAAAAAGCTAGTGATACGGTAAATTATAACAAAGTTTCTGCAATAACCATTAATGGTTTAAATTATAGTGCCGAACAAACTAAAAATCCTTTTGAATCTTATGTTAGTTTTACCATCCCTAAAGAAGCTGGAATACTTGATATAGTAGCATCAAGAGTTCAATTACAATTTGAAAATTATAATATCAATGTAAGAAACTACTTCTCAGTAGAACCATATAAAACCCAAATTGATGTTTTAAAAGATAAACCATGGGTAGAAAACATCAGAATTACTAATGAAGATTATGAAAAGGGAAGTGTAACATTTAAGTTTGATGTTAAAGAAGATAAAGGCGGCTTCATTAGCGGTTATTTAGAATTAGATAACCAAACTCATCCAATTGTAAGTGGTGAAAATACCATAACTTTTGATGGTATAACTAAAGATAAAGAGCTTGAACTAAAATTCTATGCTGATTACGACTTAGATAGTAATTCTCTTCCTAATGAAGATTTTGCTCAAAATAGATATTCTAACCAAGTAATCCATTCTATGAAATATACCTTAATAGCTAACGAAGAATATAATAAAATTAATTTAACTAATATAACTCTTGATTCAGAATACTATGAAAAACATCAAAAAATTAATTTAAGTTTTAATAGTGAAGAGTCTTCTTTAAACTTAGATATAGCTAAATTAATAGTTAATAATAAAGAGATAGATGTTACTAAAAAAGATAATCTATATAAGGCAGTATTAGATGCTTATTCCAGCTGGGGTTTAAAAGAAATTCTTATTAAAGAAGTAATTTTAAGTAATGGTAAAAGATTAACTTTAGCAAATCCTCTTAAATTAAATGTTACCATATTAAAAACTCCTCCGACGATAAACGATTATGCTTACAAAGTAAATGATAAAGAAATTATTATTACCACTACTTTAACTGACAACGACCAAGGAACTAATGATAATAATTTACAAGTAATAGTTTATGATGAAGATAATAATATCTTAGAAGAAAAACCTTATAGTAGTGAAATTAAAATTAAAAGAAAAGATGATATTTATCGCTACTATATAAAAGTAATTGCTAAATATGACTTAGATAACGTATTTAAAGGCGATAATTATTATGAAAATGTCACATTGTTAGATAAAGTAATATCTTTAGAAAAGAATTATATTGAAGTAAAAGATATTACAGATGTTAAATTATTTAAACAAATAGATAATAACATTGAGTTAGTAGAAAATGTTAATATTACTGATTTAAAAAATAATTTAAGTGCTTATTATGTTGAAGTGACGATGAAAGAAATGCCAACTATGCGGTTTAAAATCAAAGAAGTATTAAACGAAAATAACCATTTAATTTTCGTCTTAGATAGTAAGTATACAACTAAAAATAAAGAAGCAATTAGTATAGATTTCGGAACCATTAATGGGGATGAAGCAAGTAATGAAATAAGCCCTGAAACTTTTGCTAGTTTAGTCGCAAGAATTGCAGCTAATCCTAGTGGAGAATTTGTCCTTACACATGATTATGATGCATCTGGTTATATAACCGATAGTGATACTATAATTAATATGTTTACGGGAACCTTAGATGGTCAAGGTCATAGTATTAAAAACTTAAATAAACCATTATTTTATGCTATTAATGATGGTAAAGTAGAAAACTTAATCCTTAATAAAGTCATTTTATCGAATATTTCTGGTGGTGCTTTAGCTGTAGCTACTTATAACACTAAAATTACCAATGTCTTAGTAGATGATTTTACCAAGTATAATAGTGCCGAAAAATCTGGTTCTTTAGTTGGACGCGCTTTTAGTCATACCGAAATTAATAATTGTAAAGCAACGAGATTTAGTATCAGTATTGCTTGGCCAAGTCAACAAGTAGGGGGATTAGTAGGTAACTTAAATAACTCTTCAGTAAATAATAGTTATGCTATTGGAACAATTTCTGGTGGATTTAACTTTGTTGCAGGATTAGTTGGAAATGTTGATAATACCGGAACCGTTACCAATAGTTATGCAAAGGTAAGCCTTAGCGGTAATGGAAATATTACTTGTGGTTTAGCTTGTGTTTATACTGGTTCCTTAAATTTAAAAAATAATATAAGTTTAAGTACGGGTTTTGCGAATTTTTTAGCCAATAAATTTAAAACATCGCAAAATAACTATCAAGTAAATAATACTAGTGGCGTAAGTGAACAAGAAGGTATTACTAATATTATAAGAAGTGAAGTTAACAAATCTTTATTTAAAGATAGAGCTTTATTTGATGATTCCATTTGGAATTTAAGCGATATATCTTATGATAATCCTCCAATATTTGTAAACGAAATAGAACATAAAATTGATATAGATAGTGTTAAAGACATTTATGATGAGGAAAGAGAAATAATTTATAATAATTTAATGTTATTAATGCCATTCTATGATATTAATAAAATTATTACGAGTGGTAATACGCTTTCTAAAACCGATATATTAAATGAACAAGAAATAAGACATATTGTCCCAATTGATAAAGATGGTCATATTGTTACTTATTTAACTACTGATAATCCTAGTAAAATAACCGCCATCAAAGTAGTATTTAAAAATGGTGATAAACGTAAATACGAAGTCCGTTATGAAAATAACTTTGATATGGTCGCAAATTATCGCATTACCCATTTAAAAATTGATTATACCTTTAATCATTATCTAATTGATAGTAATTCCCAATTAATTAATAATCTAACTAATTACTTAGCATCTCTTTCTTATGAAGATAACTTAGATATTTTAACTGCTACTTCCGACAGCCGTATTTATAAAGAATTCTATGAAGATGTAACTAAGAAAGAACTAAAAGAATTTGTCTTAAAATATTTAGCTAGTGGAAATTACACTAATACCTCTAGTGATTTAGTAATAAATGATTATTTAGAAAAAGAACTTAAAAAAGATCAAAAATTAGAAAAAGCGTTATATGTTTATAATTATTTTAGAAGATTTTATCACATTGATATTGAAGGTATTATGTTAGATGATTTAATTCTATTTAACTTCCAAGGATTTGGTAAAGACTTAACACCTGATGGTATAGCTAATTTATATCTTTCTAATGAAGCTAACTTTAATTTAAATAGTACTAGTGATGCTTATGATAGAACTTTAGCTAAATACACCAATATTAAAAGTATTCCTAAGTTATTAGAATATTATGTTAAAACTTTAACTTGGAGTAATCAAACGATGTCCGAATGGTTTGCTCATGAATATAAAGGTCTTTTAAAAGAAATTAAAGTTGCAGGAAGAGATGATATTTTATATACGATTTGGGATCATATTAGTTATGAAGATCATAATGGGCGAATTGTATGGTATAACTTTGCCTTACCAATATTAACTTTACCAGAAAACTCTAGTTATATAATTTCTACGCCAACGCAATTCTTAATTGGTTCTTTAAGAACTTATGTTAAAGATCCTAATGATGAAACTTTAATGAAAGAATTTATCGAAAATAAGTTTAATGTATATACGGCTAGAATGGAAACTTACTTTAATACCGCTGCAGGAATTTTAGTCGATGAAAAATACTTTAATGAAATTCATGGTATTCAAATTGATAAACGTTATACTTATGATGAAAATGGTAATTATATCTTCCAAACACCTTATGTTACGGAAGAACCTTTCCATAAAAACTTTAATGAAGTCGTGGGAGCTTGGGCGCATGCAGACGGTAATGCCGCGACCTCAAATGGTACATATATCTACTGGAGAGCTGAAGCAGCTTTAGATGGTGAGTGGACTTATGCGACTTGGTCTCATGAAACAGCTCATAATGTCGATGCTAGGTTATTCTTAAAGAATAATGGCAGAAGATATGATGCTGGTGGCGAAGATTATGCAGATGGTAACTTAAGTCAAAGATTCAACGAAAGTGATATTGTTATGAACTTATCTGTCCATTTTGATGGTAGTACAAATATCGCTGCCAATTACGCTCCTGAAAGAATTAATACTCCCGAAAAGATTCAAAGTTTCTATCGTAAGTTATTTGAAACAGTATATTTAATGGATTATATTGAAGCTAAAGCCTTCTTAAAACTTACTCCTCTAGAACAATCAAAATTGGCTGTTCAAGCATCTTATCCAAATGAAAATAAAGAAGATGTGGCAAAATACTTATGGTATAAATATACTTTATATCAACAGCTTGATGAAGAAACCTTTACAAATATGAATTTACAAAGCATTGAAAATTTATATGATAACCATTTAGTCATTTATCCTGGTGTAATTTATTCAACAGTTATCGATAATCGTTATGGTACCGAAAATATTTTAAAAGCTCGTTGGTATCAACCACATAATGATTATGGAAGACCAGACTCATACTCTATAAAATGGTTTGCTTATGAAATGCTAGGTTTAAAAGGATATGATAATGGTTATATTGAGTACTATAGCAATATTCATGCTAATTCTGATGGCAGTAAAACTGATTTAATGGCTTTAAGAACCATTTTAGGTGATGAAACTGCAACCTTTAAGTCTTATAAATTAAATAGATTTAAAGAAACCGCAGAGAAAATCAAATATGTTCAAAATATTAATGTTGATGATATGTATCAAAAATTATTAAAAGCTTTACAAGATGATGCAGCTTATGTAAAACAAGTTGAAGCAGATGCTCTAGCAAAATATCCAAATAATGATGATGCTTCAATTAGTGCTCGTAATAGTATGATTTCTAGTGCTAAAGCATACAGTAATAGAGCAAAGGTTAGAAAAGAAATATTCTATGCTATTAAGAATAATACTAAAGACTTTGAAAGTGAAGTTTATGATATGAATAAACCTCAAACTATTACAGCTTTTAGTACTAATGATTAAAGATTGTTTCTAAAGAATGAAACAATCTTTTTTTCTTAAAAATTATGAGGTATAATCTAAATAGAGGGATAAGTATGAAAGTAATAACTATTAAACAACCATGGGCTTCTTTAATTGCTTTAGGATATAAAACTTATGAATTCCGAACTTGGAAAACTAAGTATCGGGGAGATATTTTAATTCATGCAGGGAAAGGCATAGATAAAGAAGCCATGAGAATATTTAAACATTTAAATTTAGCGTATCCTAAAGGTGAAATAATAGCAAAAGCAATGGTTACAGATTGCATTTTTGTTAATGAAGAAGTAGGGGAAAAGTTGTTAAAGAAAGACCCTTTAGTTTATTATAACTTAAAAAATTGGAAAGGATTTGGATTTAAACTAGAAAATGTTCAAAAAATAAAGCCCATTCCAATAAATGGTAAATTAAGTTTATGGGAATATAATGGAGAAATTAAAATTTAATGATATAATTAAAATTAGAAATGGATGGTATTATGAAAAAAGATTTAACATTAGTTATTATGGCGGCGGGCATGGGAAGCCGTTTTGGAGGTTTAAAACAAATTGAACCCGTGGGACCTAATGGCGAGTTTATTATTGATTATTCGATATACGATGCAATAAGATTGGGATTTAATAAAGTAGTTTTTATAATTAAAGAAGAAAACTATGAAGTATTTAAAGAAACGATTGGTAAGCGAATTGAAAAACAAATTAAAGTTGAATATGCTTTTCAACGTCAAAATGATATTCCGGCAGGTTTTGAAGTACCAGAGGGCAGAGTTAAACCATGGGGAACTTCTCATGCTATTTTAGCAGCTAAAAATTATGTAAATGAAGACTTTTTAGTCTTAAACGCTGATGATTTTTATGGCTATGATGCTTTTAAAGAAGCTAAAAATTTCTTTTTAACGAAACATGAAGGATTAGAGTATGCAATTATTGGTTATCATATTAAAAATACTTTAACTGATAATGGGAGTGTAAAAAGAGGTATTTGTGAAGTAAAAGATGGTTACTTATCTAAATTAGTAGAGTGTTCCGTAGAAGAAAAAGATGGTGTTATTACCGCATCCCCTCTAGATGGAAGTAAAAGCTTTAATCTTGATGCTGAAGCCCCTGTTTCAATGAATATGTTTTGTTTTACGAAAGATATTTTTGGCTATTTAGAAAAAAATTTAGAAAAGTTTTTTGAAAGTAACAAAGATAATTTATTAAAATGTGAATATTTGTTACCAGATTCTGTTAATCAAAGTATTCTAGAAAATATTGCTAAAGTAAAGGTTATTCCTACTAGTGCGGTATGGCAAGGTATGACTTATAAAGAAGATAAAGAAAAGTTAGTTAAAGAAATTGCTAAGTTAATAAAAGAGGGAGTTTACCCAGAAAATTTATGGAAATAGTTAAGAAAAATTAACTATTTTTTAATGTTACTTCTTTAGTTTTGTATGATATAATTTTATTAATTGTTTTGATATTTTAATTAGTAGGATGTAGGTGAGATTATGAAAATAAATATTAAAGAAAATAATAAAAATGTTCAAGAATTTAACTTCCTTTATGATTCTGTGGGATGGGGTTCTTATGATGAAGGAATTTCTAAAATAGCTTTAGATAATACCTTTTACTCTATAAGTGTTTATGATGATGATAAAATAATTGGTTATGGAAGATTAATTGGGGATACGATATGTTTTGTTTATATACAAGATATAATGGTTAGGAAAGAATACCAATCTCAAAAAATAGGAACACTTATCATGAATAAATTATTAGAAAAAATTAAAGAATTACAAAAAATTAATCCTGATTTAAGAGTATATTCAGGAGCTTCTAAAGGAAAAGAAAAATTTTATGAGAAATTTGGTTTTGTTACAAGAATAGATGCTGGTTTAGGAGCAGGAATGATTTTAAAGACAAATGAAGAGAATTAAAACAGGAGTAAAATAAAGAAAATACATAATTATGAAGTTGTGGAAATATCAAGTTATGAAATTATTAATGCCAATAAAGAGCTTTTAAATTGGATAGATGAAAATATAAAATAAATATTTATTGTATGTTGAATATTTCTTGTAAGGGAGGTGTATATATGTCTAACAAAATAATAGAAGTTCAAAATATTAAAATAAATGTAACCAATATAAATGAAAAAGATTATATTTGCATTTCAGATTTTGGCAAATATAAAGGGGGAAAGTCAAAATCTGATGATATAATACGCAATTGGTTAAGAAATAGAATAACTTTAGAGTTTTTAGGTACCTGGGAATCAATTTACAATCCGAATTTTAATTCCGTCGAATTCGACGGGTTTAGAAAAAATGCTGGTCTTCATACTTTTACACTTAGTGTTACTGAATGGTGTGAAAAAACTAATGCCATTGGTATTTATTCAAAACGGGGAAAATATGGTGGAACTTATGCTCATAAAGATATTGCGTTTGAATTTGCGTCTGCCATAAGTCCAGTATTTAAACTATATTTAATAAAAGAATTTGAAAGATTAAAAGAACTTGAAAATCACAATCGAGAATGGGATGTAAAAAGAATACTTACTAAAAAGAATTATTTAATTCATACGGATGCAATTAAAAATTATATTTTACCTAATAATGATTTTTATGAAAATCGAGAATGGTTAAAATATGCTGAAGAAGCAGATATTCTTAATGTAGTATTATTTCACACTACAGCTAAAATATGGAGAGAGCTTAATCCTAATTTAGCAAAAACTTCTAATGTTAGAGATTATGCTTCAATTAATGAATTAACAGTATTATCAAATCTTGAATCACATAATGCAGAATTAATTAAAGAAGGAAAAAGTAAAGAAGAAAGATTTGAAATATTGAGTGCTATTGCTAAGTACCAATTAAATATACTTAATAATGCTGAAAAAATTAAATTATTAAATGAAAAAGGTAGTGATAAAAATGAATAACGAAAATAAAACAAATATTAACTGGTATCCAGGGCATATGGCTAAGACTAAAAGACTAATTAAAGAAAGTATTGATTTAATAGATATTGTTTATGAATTAGTAGATGCGAGAATCCCTTTTAGTAGTAGAGTATTAGAACTGGATGAGATAGTTAAAGATAAATTAAGATTAATAATTATAACCAAAAGTGATTTATGTGATTTAGAAGAAACTAATAAATGGGTAAATTATTATAAAAATTTAGGTTATGAAGTAGTTTTAGTTAATTTAGAAAAACCTAATAGTTATAAAGAAGTAATTAAAAAATCTAAAGAAATGGTTAAAGATAAAAAAGAAATAAAAGCTTTAGTAGTAGGAGTACCTAATGTCGGGAAATCAACTTTAATTAATCAAATGACGAAAAGAAAAGTCGCAGTAGTTGGAAATAAACCAGGAGTTACTACATCTCTTAATTGGCTAAAAACTAATGAGGGTATCTTACTTTTAGATACTCCCGGTATTTTATGGCCAAAATTAGAACAAGAAAAAGCCGCTTTAAACTTAGCAGCTATGAGTGCCATAAAAGAAGAAGTTATTCCGATTGATGAAGTAGCTATTCATATTTTGCATACCTTAGATAAGTATTATCCGAGTATTTTGAAAGAAAGATATGGCGTAGATAAAATGTCTTTTGATTACGAAAATATTTATGATATAATAAGCAAGTATTTACATATTCCTTATACTAGTGGGGAAGTAGATTATGAAAGAATAAGTAATATTATTTATAATGATTTAAAATCTAATAAAATAAAAAATATTACTTTTGATAGATTATAAATAGAAAAGGAAGTGTTACTAGTGATTAATTTACTTAAATACGAGAAAGCTTTATATAAAGAGGGATATAATTTAATTGCTGGTTTAGATGAAGTAGGGCGTGGTCCCCTAGTAGGTCCCGTTGTCACCGCCGCAGTGATACTTCCTAAAAATTATAAATTAAAAGGTTTAAATGATAGTAAAAAATTAACTCCTAAACAAAGAGATAAATTTTATGATATTTTAGTAAAAGATGCAATAAGCATTGGCATTGGGATGTGTGATGCGAAAACCATCGATGAAATAAATATCTATGAAGCTACCAAAGTAGCAATGAAAGAAGCTTTAAATAATTTGAGTATTAAGCCCGATTATGTGCTAATTGATGCCATGAAATTAGATATAGACACTCCTCATTTACCAATTATTAAAGGAGATGCTAAATCTTTGTCCATCGCTGCGGCGAGTGTGGTAGCAAAAGTTACAAGGGACAGAATGATGGACGAATTAGATAAAGTTCATCCCGAATATGGATTTAAATCTCATAAGGGGTATCCGACAAAAAAACATTTAGAAGCCTTAAAAAAATATGGTCCTTTAGAAAATTATAGGTTTACATATGGACCAGTTCGTGATTTAATAAATAATGGAAATGGAAGTAATAGCAGTGAAAAATAAAATAAAAAATACCTTAATTGATTTTGGCATTCTATGCCTAACTTTATTTTTAATTGAAATAATTTTTAAACTAGTTTCTGGTCTAAATGTTTTTTCGTGGTCTACTTTAAGAATTATTTTAGGTATTTTAATAGTAGGGCTTATAATAAGCATTCCAGAGTATTTTTTAAGAAGAAAACACAGAGCCATTATTAATACTATTTTAGTATTTATTATTACGATTTATACGATTGCTCAAGCGGGTTTTTCTAACTTCCTAGGAGTTTATATTTCCTTTGGGACCAGCAATCAAGCGGGAGCAGTTACTAGTTACTTATTTGATTATATTGCAAGTTTTAAATGGTATTTTTATTTTATTATTCTTCCTTTTATCTTAATGGTAGGAACTTATATTTATTTAAAAAAACATCCTAAAAAAGAAATGCTATTAAAGAAAAAACTTAGTAAAAAAGAAAGATTAAAACTTGCGGCTTTAAATAAAAAGTATAAAAAGATTTTTGTCTGTTCTTGGGTCTTATGTTTATTAGTATGTACTTGTTTATATTATTTAACTTTAACGAGTAGCTTTATGCAAGATAAGTATCAAGCTGAAAATAATACCGAGTTATTTATGAATGTTAATATGCCTAATCTAGCAATTAGAGAATTTGGAACAATGGGTTACGGTATCTTAGATTTAAGAGCTTTATTCTTTAATAAAAATGATGATGTGGATTTATCATTTAATAATGATCCGAAAATAGATAGCGAAAAAGAATATGAAAGAGAAATTGATGATACTATTTATGAAGATATATTAGCAAATGAAAAAAATACAAATTATAAAACTCTACATGAATATTTCTTAAGTAAAAGTATTACTCCTAAAAATGATTATACCGGAATGTTTAAAGGTAAGAACTTAATTATTGTTCAAATGGAGAGTATTTCAAATCTTTTACTAATGAAAGAATATTATCCTAATTTTAATAAATTATGGGATGAAGGTTGGGCCTTTACCAATATGTATTCGCCAAGAAATGCTTGTGCAACCGGTAATAATGAAATGAGTGCGATGATTTCCCTTTTCCCAGAGAATTTAAGTTGTACGGCGAATATCTACCAAAATAATGTTTATCCTTATAGTATCTTTAATATGTTTAATAATAATGGTTATACCACTAGTAGTTTTCATAATTATATTGATGCTTACTACTATCGTAAAAATATTCATGAAAATATGGGTTCTACTTATTATAATGCTATTGATATGGGCATTCCTTATTCTTATGAATATGAAGAGTGGCCAAGTGATGAACTTTTAATGGAAAAATCTTTTGAAATATTTAAGAGTGATAAACCATTCTTTGCATATCTTACAACTGTCTCAGGACATCAACCATATATTGTATCTTCTACGATAGGAGATGAATATTTAGATTTATTTAAAGATTTAAATGTTAATATGGCGGTGAAGAGATACTTATCTAAATTAAAAGATTTTGATAATGCCGTCGGTGTTTTAATCGATGAATTAAAGAAAGCCAAAATGTTAGATAATACCGTCATTTTATTCTTCGCTGATCATTATCCATATGCCATTGCCAAGAATAATTTACAACCATTATTTGATTATGATTTAGAAGAATATAATAATGTTGATAAAACCCCAATGTTAATATATAATCCAAAACTCGAAAGTGAAAAAATAACCTCTTATACAACATTCATGAATATCTTACCAACTATTTTAAACCTTTATGACATAGATTATGATCCAAGATATTATGCCGGCGAAGATATATTTAGTGATACTTATGATAACTTAGCGGTATTTAACGATGGTTCATGGGTAAGTGATATAGCTTATTACAATGCAACTTCTTCTAAAATAGAATATTTTACAGATAAGACATATACTAATGAAGAAATATTAAGTATTAATAATAAAATTAATAATAAAATAAAAATGAGTAATTTAGCTATTAG
>CANRME010000013.1 GCA_947631655.1 uncultured Bacilli bacterium
TATACACCCATTAAAAGAGATAATTCTTCATCATTAATTAATCTTATAGTACTAGAAAGTAATGGTTTTCTTATAACACCACTAACATATTTATTGTTAATATATTCGCCTAAAAATCTTATTTTTACTTCTTGATTATCGACTTCTTCTACTTCTCCTAAAATTCTTTGGTCGGGGGCTTCAAAGATTACATGAACATTCATTAAGTCTTTATCTTCCCCTTGCAAACGGTTATTTTCGACTTTCGCTTCCCCTTCTCCAATGTATAATATTTTGCCAAACATATGCGCCAACACCTCTTTACTATATATAAGTATACCATACCTAAATTATAAAAAAAAGAGCAAATATTTTTAATTTTGCATCTTATTTTTCTTTATACTTTTAGGTAACATTCGTTTAAGAGATGGATTTTTTTCAGGATAATAATTCATTTCTTCCGAAACAGCATTGCAACAAACGTTAAATAATCTTTCTACTTCATCTATATCTATATACTTTATCTTTTTTATTAAACTAGAAAACAAATCAAAACATTCATGAGTATATTTTTTATACAAAGCACTAGAATCGGTAACAGTTTTTGTATTTTCATTAATTAATATTTGATTATTTTTTCTCAAATATTTAAGCATATGTTTCATAGATGGCTTTATAAATGGTTCAGTTTCATATTTTTTAATTGTTATTTGATAAGCTGCTTCATATATAGATTCAATATTATCTAAAGTAACATGATTATTTTTGCTGATTAAATATAAAAAATTATTGCGTAATTCTTTAATAAAATCATTTATTTCTTTATTACTTGCTAAATATCCTTCCTCTATTTTATATCTATTTAAACTTTTATTAATTGAAAAATTATCTTGCTTTTGATATTTATTTCGAGCATAAGCATCAATTTCTTCTAATGTTCCTAATTCATATAAATTTTTTTCTTTTAAAAAACCTTGTTTAATTTCTTTTCTTTGAATTTTTAAATATGCAATGAGCTTAGAATAAGTAGAAATTTGGTTTAACCAATAGGAAAAGTAAGCTTTTTCTTCTTCTCTTACTTGTTTAGTGCTACTAACTAAGAATTCATTTTGCAGAGCTACTAATTCATCTTTTAATATTTCTAAATAATTATTGGTAAGTTCATCATTAAAAACACAAGCAATTAAATACTTAATTTTAGTATATAAATATTTAATTCGTGGTTTATCTATGGCAGTTAGAATAGTTATAAGACATTTATTTAGCTCTTTTAAAGAAGCATGTTTATTTTCTTCTAAATATTTAATATTCAAATCAATATTTTTTATTATTTCTTTTTTATTAAAGTTTATATTCATTTATGTATTCACCTTTTTAGTTTTAAATTTCACTTAGAAGTTTGGTTAAAATTTCTTTAGTTAAACTAGGATTAGCTTTTCCCCTAGTTTCTTTCATTACTTGACCCACAAAGTAATCGAATAAATTTGATTTACCATTTTTATATTCGTTTACTTGGTTAGGATTATTATCTATTATATTTTTAATAATACTTGTTAATTCATTAGTATCGCTAATTTGGGTATTTTCTTTTAAATAGTTCTTAGGTTCTTTTTCTTCTAGAATAGCTTTATTAAATATTTCTTTAGCTTGTTTAGAAGAGATAGCTCCTTTTTCTAAAGCATCAATTATTTGTTTTAAATAAGTCGGTTTTAAATAAAATTCTTCTAAAGGAATATCTAATTCATTTATTTTACCTAGAATACTTGTTGTCAGCCAGTTGGAAGCAAGTTTGGCTGGAATATCTAGTTTTAGACATTCTTCAAAGTAATCACTAACATTTTTTTCCTTTATTATTACTTTAGCATCATAACTACTTAAACCATATTGTTCTTCATAAATTTTCTTTCTTTCAATCGGAAGGATGGGAATGGTTTTTTTAATACTTTCTATCTCCTCTTTTGTTATAACATACGGAGGAATATTAGGATCAGGAAAATATTTATAATCGATAGCGTCAGCTTTACTACGCATTCTAATGGTTTGTTTGTTTTCTTCGTCCCATCTTCTCGTTTCTTGTTCGATTTCGGATGCTTTTCCAGCATCAAGTAATGCACTTTGTCTTTTTATTTCATATTCAATAACATCTCTTACAGCACCGAATGAATTTACATTTTTAATTTCGACTTTCGTACCTAGAGTTTCATCTTTAGATAAAGAAACGTTAACATCGCATCTAATCTCCCCTTTTTTCGTATCCCCTTCACTAACATCACAATATTTGTAAGTGCTACGCATATGCTCTAGAAATGCTACCGCATCAGCGGAACTATGAATACATGGTTCCGTTACGAGTTCTAGTAGAGGAACTCCTGCTCTATTGTAATCAATTACTGAAGTATCAACGTAGTGGTCTAAAGATGCAGCATCTTCTTCCAAATGTATGTCATGAATTTTAATATTTACTACTTTATCATCGACTAAAATATCGATATTTCCATTAGTTCCAACAGGATTATAAAATTGAGTTATTTGGTACCCTTTTGGTAAGTCAGGATAATAATAGTTTTTTCTATCAAAACTCATAAATTCTGGAATTTTGCAGTTCAAAACTAAGGCCATTTTTATAGCATCCCTTACGCATTTATGATTAACCATTGGTAATGTACCAGGAAAAGCCATATCT
Source organism: uncultured Bacilli bacterium (assembly GCA_947631655.1). Taxonomy (GTDB): domain Bacteria; phylum Bacillota_I; class Bacilli_A; order RF39; family UBA660; genus CALWAM01. The sequence goes on from CANRME010000013.1 coordinate 2,663, forward strand.
AGAGGGGTTACATTATCATTGGGAGTACCACTAAAAGTATTACGGCTTTTGGAAAAAACTTTAGAATTACTTTTAAGTTCACAGTGCATCTCTAAACCGATTGTTACTTGATAATTCATTTTAACCCTCCTTTAGCTATTTGATTTTGATATGGCATAGCTTCCTCTAGTTTATGAGCAATATTTAAAAGAACAGAATCATTATAAATATTACTGGTTAAATTAATACCGACTGGTAAGTTATTTATAAATCCATTCGGAATGGTAATAGACGGAAATCCACCAAAGTTACCCACTTGTAAGTGTTCTTCTAAAATAGTATTTTCATCATTTGATACATGGTCTACGCAATCCTTAATTAAAGGAGCAGGACCACTACCAACAGGAAGAATTACGGCATCATAAGTTTTAAATAAATTTTTCCAAGCTTCAACAATTAGTCTTCTTACGCGGGCCGCATTTCTAAAATATCTCTCTTGATTTTCTTTTTGAAGAACATAAGAACCAATGATAAATCTTCTTTTAATAAGAGGTGAAAAGCCTTTAGTTCGATGCTCTTTCATCATTTTAAAGACATCTTTTTTTTCGGGACTTCGTGGGCCGAAACTGATGCCAGTTAAATTAGACATATTACTTGTTGCTTCTGCACAAGAAATTACAACATAAACACTTGCGATTTTATCGAGCAGTTCCTTATTAACACTAACTTCTTCTACTTTTACACCTAAATTTTTAAAAATATCTAAAGTTTTAGTAAAATTAGTTAAATGTTCTTTTAATTCGGAAGAGGCATGCGGATAATTAGATATATCACAAATTTCTTTAATATAGCATACTTTTTTATCTTTTATATCATTATCTATATCTTTTACTAAATCGATATTACTAGAATCCCAAGAAGTCATATCATTTTCATCTTGGCCTTTCATAGCATTTACAACGATGCCAGCATCATAAACATTTCTTGTTAAAACTCCACAATGATCAAGACTGGAAGCAAAAGGAAATAAACCAAAACGGGAAATCATTCCATAAGTTGGTTTATATCCCACGATACCACAATAAGCTGCTGGTTTTCGAATGGAATCCCCAGTATCGCTTCCTAAGGCATAAGGGTAAACTCCTGCTGCCACTGATGCGGCACTACCACAAGAAGAACCACCTGGGGTACGTGTTAAATCCCAAGGATTTTTGACAATTCCAGTATGAGGAGTAATTCCTACTCCACCCATGCCAAATTCGTCCATCGCGGTTTTAGCAACACCTATAACATTATGTTTATTCAAATTATTGATAGCGGTTGCATTATAGAAGGGAATATAATTATTTAAAGTATTAGAAGATGCCGTAGTTAAAATATCTTTAGTAGCATAATTATCTTTAATACCATAAGGTATTCCAGATAATAAGTCAGATGTTACCTCTTTTTCTTCGGCATTATCTAAAATACTTACAAAAGCATTACAAGAATTTTCTAGTTCATGGGCTTTTTTTAAACTTTCTTTAATTAATTCCTTACTAGTTACTTTTTTATTTACTAAGACTTCATGAATTTCAGTTAGACTTTTATCCATATAAGACATCTTAATCACCACCTACTACTTTAGGTACTTCAACATAACGTCCATAAGTATTTTCGCAATTTTTTAAAACATCTTTAATATCAGAAGACGGAGCTGCTTCATCTTCTCTTAAAGTAGTTATCGTATTATCTAGACAGTGGGTCATCGGAGTTACTTTAGCAATATCTTTAATGGTACTAATTTTTGCAATGCTTTCATCAATTACGGAAAATTCTGCTAAAACATTGTTTAATTCTTCTTCCGTTAAACCAATTAGTAATTTTGAAGCATAATCATTAACCATTTCTTTGGTAAATTTTGCCATTTTAATCCCTCCTAATATTCGCAATGTCCTGGAGTTCTTGGATAAGGTATGACATCTCTAATATTATCTACACCAGTTAGATAAATAATAAGACGTTCAAACCCCATACCAAAGCCAGAGTGGTAACATGTACCAAACTTTCGTAAGTTACAATACCAATCAACAGTATTTATATCAACCCCCATAGACTTTGCTCTTTTAAGTAATTTATCGTAATCTTCTTCCCTTTGACTGCCACCCATAAGTTCGCCAGCACCAGGTACTTCTAAATCGACAGCAGCGACCGTTTTGCCATCTTCATTTTCTTTCATATACCAAGCTTTAATATCTTTGGGCCAGTTAGTTATAAAGACTGGACCTTTAAATACTTCATCAGTTAAGTATCTTTCATGTTCTTTAGCAATATCGCTATCATAATCTGGAGTAAATTCCCATTTAATACCAGACTTATTTAAAATATCAATTGCTTCATGGTGAGTAATACGAGAAAACTCAGATTTTACTAAGTTATTTAGTTTATCTAGTAAACCAGTATCAACAAATTTATTTAAGAATTCTAGTTCTTCTTTACAATGGTCTAAAACATAATTAACGATATATTTTAACATATCTTCTTCGGCATCCATTAAACCATCTAAGTCACAGAAAGCAATTTCCGGTTCAATCATCCAGAACTCATTAGCATGGGTTTTAGTATTAGAGTTTTCAGTTCTAAAAGTGGGCCCAAAAGTATAGATTTTTTTAAAAGCCATAGCAAAAGTTTCACCATGTAATTGCCCAGTTCCCGTAATAAAAGCTAATTTATTAAATAAATCTTTTTCATAATCACATTTACCATCCTTTAAAGGAATGTTATCTAAATCTAAAGTAGTAAGTTTAAACATTTGGTTTTCCCCTTCACAATCGGCCGTGGTAATTAAAGGAGTATGAACATATAAGTATCCATTACTTTGAAAATACTCATGAATTGCCATGGCTGCCACACTACGAATCCTAAATACGGCTTGAAAAAGATTAGTACGAGGTCGTAAATAAGCTTGATCTCTTAAAAACTCCCTAGAATGGGCTTTAGGTTGAATCGGGTAATCATTTGGAGAGTCTCCTAGTAAAGTAATTTTTTGCGCTTTTAATTCATAATCTTGTTTACCTTCACTTTGAACTAGTGTCCCTTCAATTTCTAAAGCACAACCAACTAAATAGTGACTTACTTTATCATAGTCTTTTAAAGTATTATCATAAACAATTTGTAAGTGGTGAAAACAAGTACCATCAGAAAAATCGATAAAACCAAAATTTGCTTGTGGACGATGATTTCGAATCCAACCAGTTACAGTTATATCTTTACCAATTAAATCTTTACTTATATCTTTAATATCTAATCTTTGCATAATATTTTTCCTTTCAATTATTTACATATTTCCATCTAATTCATCAATTAAATTTATTTCTTTAATTTTTTTCTTGTCTTTAGTTAAATTATCTTTTAATTCTAGCATACCATCTTTTAAATCTTCACTATTTAAAATTATTAAATATTTAGAATTATATTTATCGGCTTCTTTAAACTGGGCTTTTAAATTCTTCCCAAGATAGTCAACATCCGTACTAAAACCATTTAATCTTAATTCTTGGGCTAGATACGTAGCATGCTCTTTTTCTTCATCATTAACATATAGAACAAATACATCTAAAGATTTTTCGTCGGCACATTTAAGTTCTAGAGTATTAATCGTAAATAAGACTCTTTCAATGCCACAAGCAAATCCAATGGCGGGAGTATCTGGACCTCCTAAATTTTTAACTAGAGAATTATATCTTCCTCCACCAGCTAGAACGTTACCAGTACCAAGTTCTTTTATATCCGCAACAATTTCAAAAACAGTGTGGTCATAGTAATCTAGTCCTCTTACAACATTAGGATCTATCTCATAATCAATATCCATCGTATCTAAATAATTTAAAACTTTAGCAAATCTTTCTTTACTTTCTTTGTTTAAAAAATCTAAAACACGGGGAGCATTCTTAATTATGTCATTTTCGCCATCTACTTTACAATCTAAAATACGTAAAGGATTTTTCTTAAATCTCTCTTTACAATCACTACATAATTCATTAATATGTGGTTCTAAATAATTTTTTAGAGCTTTACTGTAATTGTTGCGACTTTCAGTGTCTCCTAAAGAGTTAATTTTAACTTTTAAATTTTTAATACCTAAGGACTCAAATATTCTAATAGGAAGGCTTATCATTTCAGCATCAATACTAGGGTCATTACTACCTAAAGCTTCCATTCCAAATTGGGTAAATTCTCTATTTCTACCCGCTTGTGGTCTTTCATATCGATACATGGTTCCAAAATAATATAATTTAGTTAAGTCATTATTCCCATACATTTTATTTTCAATATAACTTCTTGCAATTCCCGCCGTTCCTTCTGGTCTTAGAGTTAAATCTCTTCCTTTTTTATCTTGAAAATCATAAGTTTCTTTCGTAACTATGTCCGTTGTTTCACCAACGCCTCTATGGAATAGTTCTTTACTTTCAAATATCGGAGTTCTAATATAATCATAATTATAAAGACGGGCAAAAGTATGAATAACTTCTTCAATATAATTATAATTGCGGGCATCAAAATTTAAAACATCATAAGTTCCTTTTGGTTTTGTAATCATATAAATCCTCTTTTCTAAAAACAAAAACCCAGTATCTGTAAGGGCGAGATTTTCCCGCGGTGCCACCTTACTTTACTAGGTCTTATTTTATTTATCGCTTCGTAAGCGTCTTGTAAATATTTGGGCCGTTCTTTTCATAAAATAAGCTTTCGACGTTCGCACCATTTTCGTCTTCTCTTTAAAGAACTTATAATATTACTTCTTCCCTTACAAGAATTACTTAATTATTATAACTTTTTTTAGCGTTTTTGTAAATACATTTTAAAACTTATGATGCTTCATAAACATTTAGATGTTCTTTAGTTTTTTCCCAAGATGTGGTACTATAATAATATTCATTTTGCATTCTTTCTTTAGCATTTTTTTGAGGGATGGTTATTTTTACTTCCTCCGCATTTTCTTCAATATAGAAAGATTTTATATTATTCCATCTTTCATCGTAATTATTAAAGTATAGTTTTAATGGAGCGATTAATTCATCTCCAGCATAAGAAATAATATGTAACTCTAAATTATTAGCATATACTATATAATTACTAAAAATATTTAAGTAGTCAATATTTTCTTTATTGATTATTTTTTCACCCATTAGGTTATATAATTCATAATTAGTTTTTAAAGTATCTTTATCAGTGGTATTAATTCCAATTACATAATTATCATCATATTTATAAGTAGCGGTGATTTGTTTAGTAAAAGGAACGCTATATTCATTAGTTTCAATGTTTAGAGTAAACCACTCATTTCCTTTCTTTAAAATATATAATTTAGTATTGCTATCATACTTAATATAATCATACTCAAAAGGAATTTTATTAGTAACTTTGCCTAATATTACTTGGTCAATTCCCCATAAACCATTCTTTTTCGCAATATATTTAGAATTATCAATATGTCCTAGTTCTTCTTCTAAAGTAGTATAGCGTATGCCTTCATAAGCTGCAATAAGTCGATTAGCTTTTAAGTCTAATAAATAAGTAATTGGTTCTTCAACAGGCGTATTTTTACTACGATGATCATCTATAAAAACGTAACGTTTATCAATGATACTCATCGAATTATTCTCATAAGGATTGGCATCATACTCTAAACCAACATTTTGGGCGATAGAGCAATCTTCTTCGCTATTTAAACATTTATAAGTTCCTAATAATTCTTCTTCATCATAAAAGTATAAAATGCTTCTAAATTTTGCTAATTTATCAGGATTACTAGGAATTTCATATTCTTCTAATTCGGGTAAGTTATCTTCATTTTCTCTAATTAATTCATTATCATATTTAATTTTACTCCAAAAAGGAGCAATTTCATTATCAGTAATCGTTTCTCTTCGGTATTCCCGGTAAATCCACCCTAAAGAAATGTATTCTTTTACCGTACCATCATCATACTCTTTTTCTCTTACATTTATAACAATTAAGGGTTTTTCGCTATTTTTAGAGCGATTATAATCTATTAAAAATAAAACTAAATAACCAATAAATAAAACAAGTAAACAAATTTCAATAATTCTTTTTGTTTTTTTCTTCATTTTAGATTCACCGTAATCATTTTATCATAAAGTAAGGAAAAATAAAAGAATTAAAGTATAACTCTAATTCTTAGGTATTCTATATCTTCCTAATTTTCTTCCAACTTGCATTACAGGTACACTAGTATCTAAAGTAGGAGTTTGGGCATCTAAGACCAAATCACTACCCATAACTTTTGATTCAACTAATTTTTCACTACGATATAGTTTTTGATTTTCTAAAATCACTCTTCTTATATCGGCTAAACGCGATTCATAACTAACAAAAATTAATTTAGGTTTAATGCTATCATTAGGTAGAGCTTTAGTTTCTCTTTCTTCTTGTAAAAATTCCGCATTCAATTTAACTAAAGCTTCTTGTTCCTTAATGCAATTAGGATAAGGTTCTTTATTAATTAATTCCAAACATGCAGCGATTTTTAAGCTTAATTCCGCTACTTTGGCATGAACTTCATTATTTTCTAATGATTCTTTTTCGAGTGTAACTCCTAATTTGTCTTCGATATTATCTAAAACTTTTTGATATTCTTTTTTACCTACTTGATATGGTTTATGATATAACTCATAGAAATAAGGTAAGCCGATAGAATTTATAATAGCTAATATCGTAGCAAAGGTAAAACTTATTCCTCCAAATAATAGGAAGCTTGCTATTCCAATACCCCATTTTATTTTTTTATAGTTCTTTTTAAGAACAATATTTTTAATGTAATCTTCTCTCTTCATTTTTTTAGGTATATATAGTTCTTCATACTCTACGGCTTCATTTAAATAAGCATTACGATAATAAGCTATATAATCATCTTGATGAGTAAGAATATTCTTTTTAGCTTTTTTTAATTCAGTTTTAGCATTTACACTATACTTACCATCTAAGTAATTTTCTTTGGTAACATTATTAATTAAAGTAAGGTTTTTTCTTACAAATTCCTCATTACCACTAAGTTCATTAGTTTTAAAAGCTCTTGTTATATCATCGACAAAATTTAACGCAAAATCTTTAACATTTAATAAAAAATTTTTCATAATATTTCCCCCTTTTTAAAGTTTAACCCCCAGTTGTTATATAAATTATAACACATTTACATTTACTTGTCAAATTTAATGCCTATTTATTTAATTTTCTATCTAATTTTAACTTTGCATCTAAAGCCGTATCTAATTCTACTATGCTAGTATCTAACTTAGTAATATCCCCAAAAGTATCCGATAAAACTTCGATATTTTTATTTTTTTTATGAGATACTTCTATTTCTTCTTCTACCATAATTAATTCTTTATATAACTTTTCGATTTCTTTATTATCTTTTAAAGTGGGACTTGGTATTTTGCTACTCATATCCGCTCTAAAAGTATACTCGATATACTCTTTAGCAATCGCTATTAATTTATCACGAAAAAGGGCTTTATCATGGGCATCTAAACCTTCTAATTTAGCTTTATCTTTAACAATCTCTCTAATAAAACTATCAATTTTATATAAAGATTCAGTATTTTTAACTTCTACTTTAGGATTCATATCAAGTTCTTGTTCTTTTATAAATGCTATTTTATCTTTTATATTGTCTTCCACCCTAGCATGATTAGATATACTATAAACTAATGGTTTTATAAAAAGCTGGTACCATAAATAAGAGGTAAAAAATGCTCCGGCTGGTATCAAAGCGTTGGCCACCGTAAATATTGGGGTTATTGCTAAAATTCCCCACAATACAAAAGCTATTACAAACCATCCCATCCATAATCCGACTGTAAAAAACTCAAATAATACATTTTCTTCATAAGTTTTAGTATCTTTTTCATTAATCTTAACTTTTCGATTTAAATAATATTTAAAAGAATGAATAATAAAGTCTAATTTATGTTTATGTAATTTTTCTTGAGCATAGGTTAATTCATTCTTAGCTTCTTCTAAATTAATATTATTTATATAATTGTCATCTAATACTTTATTAATCTTAGGTAGTAAGCCTTCTACGATATAATCATTTCCTATCTTACTCATCATAAAAATTTAACTTCCTTTTTAAAATAGCTGGAGTATCTTCATTATAACTTTCCCTAAAACCTGTATCTAACTCAACGCTACTCCGATCTAACGTGGTAAGAGGAGCGAATTCACTTTCTAAAGCACTCTCATCACTAGCGATTTTTGCTTTAGCTATAGCATCATTTTCAATATCAATTAATTCTCTTTGTAAAGCAATAGTATCTTCATTAGTTGTTAGATTAATTACTTCATCTAAAGCGATTTCCTTTCGTAATAGAGCAAAATATTTTTCAGAAATCTCTTTAATTTTTAATAAGTCTTGTTCTTTATCTGGGTAATTTAAAGATTTGATTTTTATAATAGTTTCCTTTAACATTCTTACAAAACTATCATTAATTTTTTTGTTTTCGGTTACTTTTTGTTCTAAAATCATACCTTTTTCTAATTGGTCATTATTGATTATTTCTAATTTAGCATTAAGATTTTCTAAATAATCCTTATAAGTACTTTTCCCTTTAATATTAGGAATTATTTTCCAACACAAAGCACTTGGAGTAACAAAACCAAGGGCGATGATTGTGATAATATTTTTAAAAAATATGGGTTGCGCTGATTGTAATGAGGAAATAATATATGTTAAAAGAATGATGAGTCCTATTAATCCCCATACAATCCAGGTACCTGCTACACCTGTAGTAATTCCTTCAAGTATAAAATAGGATTCATAATCGCTTTTATATTTTTCTAAATAAGCTTTTTGACTTTTTATTAAATTTATAATTTCATCTTTATGCTTTTGGTATTCAATACCAAAATATTCTTCTTCTAGAAAATCATCTTCTAAAATTTTTCCTAAAGTTTCTATATTTCTTTCTATTAATTCTTCATTCTTCATGATAACTCCCTCACATCTATTTTAATGTTCTTTTTAATTCTGGTCCAGTTATATTAGAGTTTAATTCCACAACACTCGTATCTAACTTGGTAATATCTACTCCAAAAGCTTCTTCTAAAGCACTTTCATTAATCTCTTGTTCATTTGTAATTTTTTTAAGTTCATTTATTTCTAATTCAATCTCATTTAATCTTTTATTAAATTTAACCATTTCTTCATTAGTTTCTAAAATTATTCCTTTATTTTTCGAACTAGTAACAATATATTCCATATAATCTTTAGATAGTTTAACTAATTCTATTTTTATTCTTTGTTGATCTTCTTCTTTTAAACTCTCTAACTCATTTTTATAACTAATAATTAGTTTAATAAAACTATCTACACCATTTAGAGATTTGTCTTCTTTTTTAGTTTCTTTAATAGCATTTTCTCTTTGATAATTTTTAATTATTTCTAACTTAGTACTAATATTATTTAAATAAGCATTATATCTTTTATGACTTTTGTATATTGGTAATATAACTCGTTCATAGATAGTTGGTAAGATAATGAAACCAGCATAAATAGCTAAAACTTGAGGATTATAACCGCCATGTAAATATATATCATGATGAAGTAATTGATGAAGTAATAAATATCCTATAGTAGTAACAATACCTACAGTAGCACAGGAAATGGAAAAAGCAAAAGGATTTATTTCTTTTTTACATTGATATATATAATCTTTTCTAAAATAAGCAATAAAATCTTTTTTATACTTTTGTAAGTAATCTCTGTGTAAAGTTAAATTATTTAAAGTATTTTTCTTACATTCTGGGCTTTTATCATAATACTTTCTTTGTAAGTAATCATCATGAGTCATCATTTCAATATCCGCAGTATAATCTTTAACTAATTCTTCATTTTTCATAACCGAAACCTCCTAATAATTTGTTTATTTATTTTCCGTATCAATGATAATGGTAACTGGTCCGTCGTTAGTAATATTTAGAGTCATATCAGCGCCGAATACACCAGTATAAGTAGGAATATATTCTTGTAATTTTTTGGTAAATATATCAAACATAGCATTTGCTTCATCATGTTTCATGCTTTTGATATAAGATGGTCTTGCTCCTTTTTTAGTATCAGCATATAGTGTAAATTGACTTACTAATAAAATACTTCCTCCAATATCTTGGACACTTTTATTCATAACACCATTTTCATCATCAAAAATGCGTAAAGTAAGAAGTTTTTTGATAATGTAATCCATATCAGTTTCGGAGTCTCCATCCGTAAAACAAGCTAAAACTACCAAACCTTTATCAATTTTAGATACACATTTATTATCTACTACAACACTACTTTCTTTACTTCTTTGGATTACAACTTTCATTAGTTACCTTTTCTTTCTATTTTAGCAATATATTTAGCTTTTTCTAAATTAACAATTAAATTATCTAATTCGTTCTTATCTTTTACTTTTAGAGTTATTTCATAGCGTAGATGATCATTTATTTCTCTAGTTTTAACATTATTTACATATATACCTTTACTAGTTATTAAATTAATAATTTCACTTAAATAATCTTTACCTATATATAAATCTATATAGACCGTAGATAAGTAAGTAGTACCAATTTTTTCACCCCAAGAAACATTTATTAAACGATTTTTGTTATAGATATTTTGACAATTAGAACGATGGACAGTTATACCTTCACCTTGCGTAATATACCCGATAATATTATCACCATAAACGGGTTCACAACATTTAGCTAAGTTTACTTTAATATCTTTTGTGCCACCGACCGTAATATCACTTTTGTAATCAATTTTTTTATCTTTATTAGATTGTAATTTATTTAATAAAACATCTTTAATATCGGTTTTATCTTCATAGATTAAATTATAGATAAAACTAGGAGTATAACGCAAAGACCCAATAGATAGATAAATATCTTCCAAATCACTCATATGTAAGTCTTTCTTTAATTTCGCAATATTATCATTAGTTAAAACATCTTCTTTACTTAAATGTCTTTTACGTAAATCTTGTAAGAATAATTCTTCACCTTTTTTAATATATTGTTCTTTTTCTTGCTTACTAAAATACGCTTTAATTTTGTTTTTGGCTTGTGGCGTTTTAACAATTTTTAACCATTCTTTTTTCGGCGTACTATTTGGGTTAGTCATGATCTTAACAATATCATCATCTTGTAATTCATAATCAATTGGTACAATGGCATCGTTAACAATAGCACCCACCAAAGTATCTCCGACTTTAGAGTGAATGCGGTACGCAAAATCAATCGGAGTACTATTTTTAGGAAGTTCTACCACATCCCCTTTAGGAGTAAAACAGTAAATACTTTCTTGTAAAATCTCACTATCAATGGTTTTGGCAAATTCTTCGGCACTATCATTTTTACTAGCATCGATTAAATTTCTAAACATCTCTAATTTTTGTTCTAAGACATTTTGGAATTTACTTTTACCTTTTTCTTTATATGACCAATGGGAAGCGATACCTTTTTCCGCAATTTCATCCATTTCATAGGTTCTTACTTGAATTTCAAAGGTTTGACCTTCAACGCCAAAGACCGTAGTATGCAAAGATTGATACATATTTTCTTTCGGCATAGCAATATAATCCTTAAATCTCTTAGGAATAGGACGGAATTTAGAGTGAATTAAACCAATAGTTAAATAACAATCACTTTCCGTATCGACAAATACTCTTAAAGCTAAAATATCATAAATATTATTCCAGGTTTTTCCTTTAGCAAGTTTTTGATAGATACTATGGACACTTTTAACTCGTGATTTGATTTTAAATTTAATACCATGTTCTGTTAAAAGTTCACTTATTTCTTCTTGCATTTCGCCTAAATATTCATTTAGTTCTTCCCTGGAAGCATCTAGGTGATTAATAATATCATCGTAAACATCAGGGTTTAAATATTTTAAAGATAAGTCTTCTAACTCACTTTTAATAGAATTAATACCTAAACGGTGAGCAATGGGAATTAAAACAGACATTGTTTCTTTCGCTTTATTTTTTTGTTCCTCTGGTGTTAAAGCCCAAATTGTCCGCATGTTATGAAGACGGTCAGCTAATTTTATAAATAAAACTCTTACATCTTCACTCATGCCAACTAAAACTTTTCGTAAATTAACCGCCGATGAATCTTTATCATCTTGTAAAGCCATTTTATTTATTTTACTTAGACAATCAACTATTTTAGATACATCTTCTCCAAATAGTTCTTTAATTTCTTCTTTAGTAGCATTACCATGATTAATAGTTTCATGAACTAAAGAAGCAATAATAGTTTCATAATCAACATTTAAATTAGCTAAAATATAAGCCACATTCAAAGGATGGGTTATATAATCTGCGCCATTTTTACGAGTTTTACCTTTATGGTTTTCTTGAGCGTACTCGTAAGCTTTATCAATTTTTTCTAATTCATTCTTATCTGTTATATAAGTTAAACTTTCTTTTAATTCTTCATAAGTTGTAATTTCTTTTTTCATCAAGTAATCAATCCTTTTCCTTTATTTTTTTATTTAATAAATATTCATCAATTTCATCATTAGAGGTTAAAAGTATATCACTAACTAAATCACATAAACGTAAATTATCTTTATTACACCAGACACTATCTTTAAAATAAGACCAAATATCTTCTTTAGTAATATAGACTCTACCTAAAGTAATAAATTCTTTTTCTTTAGTAGTTAATACTGGTAATAATAAATTATGTAATTTATTTAAAATACTTTCTTTATCCATAAAAATACCTCTAAATAAAAATTTAATTCATATATTTATTATATATCAAAAATTTTAATATTTAAAGGTGAAATATGAGAACTAATAAATTTTTTAAAACAACTTTAATCTTATTAATTGGGGGACTTATTACTAAAATTTTGGGCTTTATAATTAAAATATTATATACAAGAGCGATCGGAACAGAGGGAATTAGTTTATATACTTTAATTACTCCCACCTATTCTTTAATGCTTGCTATTGCATCTCTTGGAATGCCGCTTGCTATTTCTAAAATGGTCGCTGAAAAAAAGGTACGAAGTTATAAAATTCTTTCCCAAGCCGGGCTTATTTTATTAGTTATTAATATTTTACTTATTATTTTAGTATTTCTATTTAGTGATTTTATAAGTAGTAATTTACTTAGAGATGCACGAGTAAGTATTTTACTTAAGGGAGCGGCTTTAACGTTACCTTTTGTTTCGGTTACCAGTATTTTAAAAGGTTATTTTTATGGAAAACAAAAAATGGTTCCTAATAACTTTAGTAATGTCATTGAACAACTTATTAGAATAGTATTTATTATTGTATTTTTACCCTACTTTCTTAATAAAAGTTTAATTCATGGGGTTTTATCATTAATTTTAATAAGTATTTTAACGGAAACAATTAGTTTTCTTATTTATATGTCTTTTTTAGATAAAAAAATAAATATTAATTTAAAACAAATTAAGTATGATGAAGGTATTACAAAAGACTTACTATCTATATCTATTCCGAGTGTAGCGGGAAGGTTTATTGGTAATATTGGTTTTTTCTTTGAACCGATAATTTTAAGTTATTTAATGACTAAAACTGGTTTTTCTAATGATACTTTTGTCTTAGAATATGGCATATATAATGGTTATGCGGTATCTTATCTTTTATTACCCTCCTTTTTTATTAGTGCCATAGCGACTTCTTTGGTGCCCGAAATAAGTAAATTTTATGGCGAAGGAAACAAAAAAATGGTTAAAAGAAGATTAAAGCAAGGTTTATATATTAGTTTATTATTCGGCGGTTTAGTTACGATTTTTATGGTAATATTTGCGGAACCAGCCATGTTACTTATTTATAACACCAGTAGCGGTTATAATTATGTTAAAGCTATGGGCTTATTTTTCATTCTTTACTATTTAGAAGCTCCTTTAACTAGTGCTCTACAAAGTATTGGAAAATCTAAAATAACTTTTAAAATTAGTTTCTGGGGCGTTATTATAAAGCTTCTTAGTATGGCATTATTTGCTTATTTAGGGTTCGGAATGTATAGTTTATTAATCTCCGAAATTGTAAATATTATCTTTGTTGTATTATTAAACTTTAAATATATTTATCGGTATATTTTAGCAAATTAAAAAAGTTAGAACTATATTGTTCTAACTAATCCTTTATCAGTATATAAAGCAATTAATGCTTTTACAAAGAAAATAAACATATAAAAGCTTAAAATTAATATTAATAGTTTAAAGTTACCTTCTCGCATGATATTTTGTATCGCAAAAGTAAGTGATAATGATATAAATGAGATGATTACTAATAAGTAATCCATAATAATATTTGATTTATTCATTTTAACCCCCTATAAATAAGCCGGCAGTGTCCTTCTTGTTGCTTTAATTATACTATATTTACACTTATTTGTCAAATTTCTACTAAAAAATATTATTTGGTCTTAAATTTTAAATATTATGCAGCAGATAAAACTGAACGAAAAGTTTCTATATTCCATGACTGTCCAGTATAGGTGCTGAAAAGAAATACACCAGCGTACGCTTTATCAGTGGATACTCCACCACGTAAAAACCAAGGAGCCGTAGGGTCATTTGAGCTAGTATCTATGCGAGGAAAGAGCGAATAATCAAAATTCCACCCGCCATCAGTTCGTCCAAGGACTCTTAATATCTCTTTTGTTGCATCACCTAAATGTCCTCTTTCGTGAGTTGTTTCTTCAGCACTAAATGTATATATATCATAATATTTTGAATCAGGTAATTTTTTTTCACCATCTGTAGTAGTAAATTCACTTCTTGCCAAATATAATCCACCATCTTTTTGATTAACAATTGCCCCCATCACATATTCATGTGATCCACCACTCATATCATATATGCCATATATATTTCCAGTAGTACTTGCATTTACGCCTTTTTCATTCCATCTATTTCCTACTCTACATTTTGCTGGAGAATTATCATCCTCATTCCATATTGCCTCAGCGCTTACCGAGTCTCCTACGCATCCGGTTGCAGAGCCACCCCAAGCATATTTTACATCCCATGGACCTCCTCCTTGGACCGTATTATTTGTCCATATTTCACATTTATCAAAATCCATTTCATCTATATTACACGTTTTTTCATCTTTATATATTCCATATACACTTTGAGATAAGTATGCTACCGCTCCCCATTCCATATTCTTCATCATATGTGTATCTATTTGTTCTGCATTTAAATTATATTTATTAGCTTGTTTTAATTCTATATCTCTTGTTGCATAAAACATTGTACTCACAGTTTTGAATACCATTGATGTTTTATTTGGCAATATAGTTATTTCATTTATTTTATCTAGTAATCTTCCGTTTTCATCCATCGGATCACTTGGTTCAAATTTTCCGACCCAGAATCCTTTTAATTCGGTTCCACTATCTTCCGTTGTTCCTTTGAAAGTAAAAGCAGGATGTGTGTACCAATCAGTATTTTTAACTATAGCTTTTGTGTCTTTATCTTTGCAATCTTCTGTTATAGTTCCATCCCCATTATTGGTATAGGTACATTTTATATTTCCGGTATTTTCTATTCCTTTTTCAAATTTAATATTAATTATTTGTTTTGGTACTCCCTCATTATTTACATTAAATAGTTGATATTTATATCTTGGAATCCATACATACATTTGAAGGATTTCGTCCATGGGGATTTGTTCTCCTGATATATCTTCTCTTAATTTATTATTGCTATCAAAATATTTTGCTGTTACTCCTTCTTTGGTGTTATCTACTAATACCGCATTCCCCCATCTGTGGTCTTGATAGTTATACCAATCACTATTTGTATCTGCTACATATACATTTCCATCATTATCATATACTACTGGTATCATACCTTGATATAGTTCTGGTGCATTTGGTAAGTTTCCTGTTATAAAATAAACATTACATTTATCTTGTTTCGTTATTTTTAGTTCTAGTTCCCATTTCGTATTATCAAATACTCCACTACTTCCATTTTCACATGTTATATGCGAAAATATCTTTCCACTTTCTTTACCTGGAAAAGTTTCTGATGTGGTATCTTTTTCTCCATCTACATATAAAGATATTTGAATATCTTTCCTATAGAAAGGTTCTACAGTAGTATAAATAATTCTTTTATTATATTTTATTTGATATAAAGCATAACTACTTCCTATGGCTACTATTAATAGTAATAAACATACACCTAATATTATTTTATTTTTATTTCCTTTTTGAATCTTTTTTAATTCTTTTTCTGGGTTAAAAGTTCTCATATATACACATTCCTACCTTATGTGTATATCTTATCATTTTACACC
>CANRME010000014.1 GCA_947631655.1 uncultured Bacilli bacterium
CTAACAGATTGTTTTTGGAATTTCTTTTCTTTAGCAAGATTTTGGCGCTTAGTTGCTACTTCTTTAGCTTCGGCTTCGGTTTCAAATGACATAAACTTATCACCGGCATTAGGGTTTTCATTGATACCCGTAATTTCCACAGGAGTAGAAGGCCCAGCTTCAACAATAGATTCTCCTAAATCATTTTTCATAGTTCTTACTTTACCAAAAGAAGTACCTACGACAATTGGGTCGCCGAGTCTTAAAGTACCGTTTTGAATTAGGATAGTGGCCATGCCTCCAACATTTTTATCAACTTTAGATTCGATAACACTACCAACCGCATAACGATTAGGATTAGCTTTTAATTCTAACATTTCACTAGTAGCTAGAATAGTATCAAATAATTTATCAATATTAGTTCCACTTAATGCACTAATATCTACAAAGGGATAAGCGCCACCCCATTCTTCGGGAGTAATATTTAAAGCAGCCATTTCTTCACGAATTTTTTCTGGTTTAGCATTTGGTTTATCAATTTTATTAACCGCTACAATAATTGGAGCTTTAGCAGCTAAGGCATGGTCGATAGCTTCTTTAGTTTGCGGCATTACTCCATCATCCGCTGCTACAATAATAATTACAATATCGGTTACACTTGCTCCTCTAGCCCGCATTTCGGTAAAGGCTGCATGACCTGGAGTATCAATAAATGTTATTTTATCGCCATTATGTTCGATTTGGTAAGCTCCAATATGTTGGGTAATACCACCAAATTCGGTATCAACAACTTTACTATTTCTAATCGTATCTAAAAGAGTTGTTTTACCATGGTCGACATGACCCATAATGGTAACAACAGGAGGACGAGGTACTAAGTCACTTTCAGCATCAATGATTTCATATTCTTCAAAGTTCGAAACATCTTGAGTTTCTTCCTTTTTTAATTGTTTTTGATAATCAATAGCAATTAAAGAAGCTGTATCAAAATCAATACTTTGCGGAAGGCTTAACATCATACCAAGACCCATTAATTTAGTTACTATCTCTGTACCACTTATGCCTAGTTCTAGAGCTAAATCTTTAACACTCATACCTTCTTTATAAAGAATGATATTATCATCTTTAGTATTTTTAGCAAGTTTTTCTTTATGTTTATACATTTCTTTTCTTTTACTTAAATATTCTTCTTTAGCGGTACTTACTTCACTACGTTTTTTAAGTTTTTGTTTTTTATCTTCTTCTTTATATTGTTTATCAATTTCATTATTTAGAATAAGTTCATCAACAGCTTCATCAATAATATCTTCTTCGTCTAAACTAGCTTCGGTAGTAGTACTAATTAAGTTCATAGTATTATCTAACATGATAATATCATCATCACTTAACATATCTTCGCCACTAGATACATCGATGCTTAGTTCATGACATTTTTTTAATACCTCTGCAATAGAATGGTTAGTATCCATTGCATAATCTTTTACGCTCATCATAAGCGCTTCACCTCTTTCCTATTTATTTATAATATTTAACATATCTTCATATAAACTATCAGGAATAGTTGTTTCTAGTACTCTATCTAATATTTTATTTTGGCGAGCTTTTTTTATAACTTCCGCATCTTTTTTTAGATAAGCCCCTTTACCGTTTGCTTTACCAGTAGGATCGATAGCAACAATTCCTTCTTTATTTTTAACTACGCGAAGTAACTCTTTTTTTTCTAATTTTTCTCTAGTTACAACGCAAGTGCGCATGGGAATTTTTTTAAGCATTAGCATTTCCTTCTTCAGTTATTTGTTGCATAGTTTTAACTTCAATTTTATATTTAGTTAAACGCGAAGCAAGACGAATGTTAGCACCTTTTTTACCAATAGCTAGAGATAAGTTTTCATCATCAACGATAGCTAAGGCTTCTTTTTTTTCAGCATCAGTGATACTTACAATAACATTTTTAGCAGGAGCTAAAGCATTTTTAATATATTCCGTAGGGTCATCACTATATAAAACTAAATCGACTCTTTCACCATTTAATTCTTTTAAGATATTAGCTATTCTACTTCCTTTAGCACCAATACAAGAACCAATTGGATCAATATTACTTTCGGTACTAGAAACGGCTACTTTACTTCTTATACCAGGTTCTCTTGCTACCCCATGAATAAGAATAGTGCCATCATTTACTTCAGGAATTTCGCTTTCAAATAATCTTTTAACAAAACCATAGTGGTTACGAGATAGTAGGATTAGAGGCCCTTTAGTAGTAGCTTCAACTTTAGTTACATAAACTTTAATACTACTTCCCATTTTAACTACTTCGCCAGGTATCATTTCGCTTCTTGGTAAGATTCCTCTAGTTCTTCCTAAATCAACATAATAATTTTTAGCATCCTCCATAGCTAAAGTACCTACTAACATTTCATCTTTTTTATCAGCATAATCAGCAATAATACTATTTTTTTCAGCTTCTCTTATTTTTTGGGTAACAACTTGTTTACAAACACCAGCTGCCACACGTCCAAAGTCTTTAGGGGTAACTTCTTTTTCAATAGTTTCACCGACTTTAATATCCGGTACTATTTCTTTAGCATCTTCTAGTAAGATTTGGGCATCTGGGTTAATAGCAGGAGGTATTTCTACTTCGTTACCTTCTTCGTCTACTTCATATGTTGGTTCTAAGTAGTCATCAACTACTACTAAATAAGAGATTACTTTAATATCACCAGTATCTTCGTTAATGTCTACTCTAACATTAGTCTTAGCATCATACTTTTTATATGCTGCTGCTAAACCTTGTTTCATTGCATCTAGTACTTCTTCCCTTTTAATCTTTTTTTCTTCCACAATATTGTCAAGTGCTTTTAAAAATTCACTACCATTCATGTTATTTACCTCCTTTTTCTTCACTAATAACATCTAAGATATATGATTCTTCGATTAAATCTAATTCATCAAGTATCGGATTTATAACGTGCGTTGCTTCAACAATAGTATCTA
Source organism: uncultured Bacilli bacterium (assembly GCA_947631655.1). Lineage (GTDB taxonomy): Bacteria > Bacillota_I > Bacilli_A > RF39 > UBA660 > CALWAM01. The sequence continues at coordinate 2,974 of CANRME010000014.1, forward strand.
AGTCAATACCATTTACTTTGTCTAAAACAATAGTTAGAAATCCATATTTTTTTTCTTTTCGATAAGATACATCACAAACGATAATATCCATATCTTGCATGGGTTTAGTAATAGCTTCTCTAATTTTTTCTAATACACTTTCCATAACACACTCCAATAATAAAAGCGGGAATAATCTGCCCACTTCTTTAAGTCGCCTTTATTATAACATGCAATTATTAAAAATGTAAAGGACTTTTCATATAATTTTGGTTTATGGAATTAGGATGAATGGTTCTTCGTATGTACCTTCTCCACCCGCTATTTTAGAATTTACTTTTAAATATAAAGTTGGGATTACTGTTAATCCACCATCCCAGTATAAATAACCTCCTATATTACCATATGAACTTACACCTCTAGCCGAAGTATTATTACCATACAAAAGCATAGTCCACCTATAATGTACTGTTCCAATGTTATCAAATGTTGTATCGGTATATTTTAACCAACTATTATTAGAACAATTATTAAAATATTCTAAAGCTTCATCACCACCAGCTCTATCCCAATGTGTTGCATAAAATCCGTTTAGACATTTTTCTCTTCCTAATTCACCCCCATTAGTTCCATATAAATAATCACTTGGGTACATTAATCCAATCCTTCCGATCCAGTATTCATTATTATTACCATTAATATATCTTTCATCTATATACATTTGATTATATTCTTGGGTCGAAGATTTACCAATCGACCATTTTACTAATTCGATTTTATTTCGTGTTTCATCATTCTTTATTCCTGTTGTACTAAAATCACAAACTACTGTAGCATTTTCTATATTACTTTTTGTACCATAACAATATTGTTCTTGCTCAGGATTTTTTCTTTTCTCCCAATTGTAATATAAACTGCCTCCAATATCTTCATTTTCATACCCTAGATTTAATAACTTCATAAGTTGTGATTGTGACCATAATGTTGGAGATGTTGGAATTATTTTACTATTATCCCATGCTAATCCGCCAATATCGTTATTATTTCTTATCTTTACTAAATTTTGATTATTTGTTTCTTTTCCAGTTACTTCATCTACTATGGTCATATTATTCATTATTCCGATGATTCTCCATCTTTCACAATTTTTTAATGCTGCTTCTTCAGTTGTCGTAAAGTTATAGTCATCACAATTAAACCAAATAAAGTTTTCCGGATTTGGACCTATATATCTTAAATTTCCATCTTTAGTTTCATCTGTTAATACATCTTCACTTGCTATTAAAGTATCATAGAAATTATTTTTATTTCCAAAATTTATCTTACATTTATCTGGTCCAGTTGATTTTATTTGAGCTGTCCAATCATTATGGTCAAAAGTTACTGTAGAATCATTTTCACATTCATAGCCACTATATGAATATTCTTCACTTTTATCTGGAAACTCTTCTACTTCTTTCCCATTAACATATACAGATATTTGTAAGTCTTTACTATAGAATTTATCTACAGTAGTATATATAATTCTTTTATTATATTTTATTTGATATAAAGCATAACTACTTCCTATGGCTACTATTAATAGTAATGCTATTACACTTATTATTACTTTATTTTTATTTCCTTTTTGAATTTTATTTAATTCTTTTTCTGGATTAAAAGTTCTCATATATACACATTCCTACCTTATGTGTATATCTTATCATTTTACACCCCCCCCCCGTCAAGGAAAATTTATGTTGCATTTTTTCCTATGTGGTGCTCATTTTCAAGTCCGTTATGTGAGACGCACCTTTCAATTTTGGGATATGAGCCATAAGCACTCGCCTCCTCCAGAACCATACCCCCATGTAATTTTCTTTTTCGTCTTACGGACTGGAAGATAAAACACCACTAATGATATCTCTACATATAATTATAAATACGCAAAAACAATTTGTCTAACGCAAATTGTTATTTTTTGTAAAATTTAAGTTTTTTATAAGTGTAGGCTTAATTTAGGAGCATAATGGGATAATTTTTCTGGTGCTGTTTTTTCAGCATCATTAAATAATCCAACTAAATATTCTACTTCTTCCTCAGTAAACAGATCTTTAATTTTTAATTTATTAATAGGAGCTTTTACATGATAAATATAACCACTATTAAGTTCGATATTTACTCTTGCAAAGTAAGGATACTCTAAACCAAAAGAACTAACTCTAACGAAAGTAAAGGGAAATAAAGGTTTTAAATAATATGGACTTTCAGAATCTAAATCAATGTAACTATAGAAACCATCTTTTTCTATGGTTAGAGTATTTTCACCAGCATAATAAATATAACGATATAAATCATTAATGACTATTTGTTCTTTAAAAGGAATAATTCTATTATTTTCATCTCTTTGTAATTTTATTACTTTATAACGTGTGACAATTTTTTTATTTTCTAAAATATTATAAGCTACTTTATAATAATCATCGGTTTTTAAATATTTGATTCCACTATAGTATTCAGTTATAGCTTTATTATTATAAACTAAACAAGACATATTACCAGCAATATATTTAACTATTTGATTATTTTGATACACTGGAACTTTTTTAGTATAAATAACATTAGTATCTAATTCATCCATCTATTTTAATCTCCTACCTAAGTTAGGATATTTTTCTTCGACAGCTGGCGTATATAGTTTTAATAAAGTATCATCAATATCTTTTTGATAGTACGAATCATTAAAGTATCTTAACCAACTATCAAATTCTTGTTCATTATAAGTATTAATAGCAACATCTCCTAGCTCTGTTCTAACACCCGCAATATACATATCTTTATTAGGGTTTAAAGCTAATAAAACTAGTTTAATGCCATTATAAGCATAGTAATCTTTACCAATTTTATATACTTCGTATTCTCTATATCCATCTTGCGGATAGATCCATTTTACTCTAACATCGGCATCGACTGTCATAATTTTAATTCCCAATTTGTTGAATAAACAAGTATAAATTTTATTATTTGCTTCTTTTTTTAAAGCAATTAGATTACCTACTAAGAATTTAGAGTCACTAAAATCTCTAAAAATATAAAAGTGAATGTTTTTATCCTGATGAGTTATCTTAACTAAATCAGTATTTTTAGTTTTAATATTTTTAAAGCCACATACATATATACCTGTACTTTCAAATGTTTCTTTAGAGTTTGGTAGAGTTTCCATTACAGTATCTTTTTTAGGTTCTTTTATAAGACCTAGAGGAGTATACCAAAGACCTTCACCATTAAGACTCCATAGTTTATATAAACCATTACCTAGGGGAGCAATATTTTTTAAATTATTAATACTATCTAACTTATTATCTTTATTTAAAGAAATAATGCCATCTTTAAAAAGAACAGCTTCATTATTATAATCTGGTAAAAATAAATGAGAATATAGAGTTGTTAATTCATCATTTTCTACTTTTACAATATCAGCATAATTACCATCACTAAGTAAATATAAATTTAAATTAGGATTAAATATACTAGTTATATGGTAAGTATGATTAGTAAAAGTTTTAACCTCTCCTTGTTTACTGATGCTTATTAAGGCTTCATCATATTGTAAGCCTTCAAGAGAAGATGCAAAATAGTAAGTACCATTTATAATATTTAAAAAACGTAAATTCGTCTTATCTATTTTAGCTAAAAATCCTTCTTTATTGCGTAAATAAATATGAGTTTTGTTTTCTGTATCACAATAAATAATATTAGAATTAGTTTCATCAACACTAATATCTTTATATTGATTACTAGTTATTTTTTTATGAGCTCTTCTTTTATCAACAAAATATTTCTTATCATCTTCTGTTGTAAAAATTATTAATTCTTGATCTTTTAATTCTTCAATATTTTTATATTTAATACCAAATACTTTTCTTCGAAATTTAGCATCATTATCAGGTCTTACTATATAATCTTCAACCATAAAAAAACCACTCCTTTTAAGTGGTATTATAATATACTTTTTTTAGGGAAAAGTCAATAATTAAAGCTGTTTAGATGAATCAGGAGTATTAACTTTTTGATAGTATTCTAGTAATACTAATAAAGCTTTTTTTAGTTCATCATTACTTTGGTAATATTTACCTTCACTTGCATATCTTTTTTGTAAATTTTGAGTTCCTAATATCATAGATTCTAATTCATAATTTAAGTTCATATTACTCATAGCTTTAGCCACGTTATTAAATACTTTAGATAATATTTTATAAGTATTAACATCGCTTAAACCATCAATAGTAATAGTGTCTTTAGATACTCTACTTCCTAACTCTTCACGATACAAATCACCCATAGGTAATTCATATAGTTGTTTGTTTAACTTAATATATAACATTTTACTACCTCTTTCTTTATCTATTATAACCAATTATTTGAATAATTTGTTAATAATTGTAAAGATACTTGACATTATGCTAAAATATTGGTGGTGGTTTTATGTTTAATTATACTTTGGATAATAAAAGATACCATACTTTAAATTATGAATACAAAAAGAAGTATCACATGAAAGTAACGAAGATTAGTTTAAATGCTAATTTAGGATGTCCAAATATTAAAAATAATAAAGGTTGTATATATTGTTTAGAAAAATCGGGTTCGTTTGGAGGAGATCCTAAGAAAAGCTTATTAAAACAGTTTTATGATATTAAAGAAGTTATTGATAAGAAATGGGCGCCATGTAAGTATATAGCTTATTTTCAAGCAGGAACGAATACTTTTGCACCTGTCGCATATTTAAAAAAGATGTATGAACCATTTTTAGAACTAGATGATGTTGTAGGTATTGACATTGCTACCAGAAGTGATGCGATTTCCGATGAAGTACTAGATTACTTAAGTGAATTAAATAAAAAAACCGATTTAACTATTGAATTAGGGTTACAAAGTAGTAAAAATGAAACTTTAAATTTAATTAATAGAGGGCATGATGTTGATAACTTTGTTAAAATGGTTTATAAATTAAATGAAAAAAATATTAAAGTAGTTGTGCATATTATTAATTCTCTACCCTATGAAACAGAAGAAGATATGTTAAATACGGCGAAGTTATTAAATACTTTACCTATTTGGGGTGTTAAGTTTCATATGCTAGCAATTTTAAAAGGAACTCCTTTAGAAGAGTTATATAAAGAAAAAAAGTTTAAACTACTTACTAAAGATGAATATATAGATATTGTCATAAAACAATTAGAATTATTAAGACCGGAAATAGTAGTACACCGAATTACTTCGGATTTTGGTAAAGATGATTTAATCGCACCCAATTTTTTACTTAAAAAAACAAATCTCATAAATGATATTGATAAAGAAATGAAGAGAAGAGATACTTATCAAGGGATTTATTCATAAATTATTTTGGTAGCAAATACGCCTTTTGTTTTAACTTCGTTTATTAAGTCTTCCTTAAAATTATTTTCTAAGTAAAGTAAGTATTTTTCTCGATAATCTTTTAATTGCACAAGTCGTGTGGCATTTTTTAAGTCAAAGCAAAAATCATAACTGCATAAAGTTTTGATTTTTTTAGGTTCATTTAGAAGCATTTCTTGGTTCAAGAAAACACTTAAATTATCTTCAGTCGCAGCGATAACACTACCAAACAAAAATAAAAAAAGTAAACTACAAGTAATAAGCATTTTCTTCATAATATCACCTAATATTAGGTTTTACAAAAAACGACAATATATACGGTATAAGAAAAATTTTTTAGAACATAATACTAGATGAAAGAAGGAATTATTATGGTAATTATTGTCGGTTCAAGAAGAGAAGGAAATTCTTATTATTTAGCAAATAAAATAAAAGAAGGATTAGCTAAAGAAAGAATTAGAACAACGATAATTACACCGGGGAATCAAAAGATTCATATATGTACAGGATGTATGGATTGTGATAAAAATGGGGTTTGTGATTTTACGGATGATATGAAAAATAATATTGATATTTTAAAAAATGAAGAATATATTTTGTTTATAACACCGACCAGATGGAACATTTTGTCTGGAGACTTAAAAATATTTATGGATAGATTGAATCCTATGTATGCAACGCAAGATTTAAAGGGTAAAAAAATGATTGCCGTTGCTATCGCCGCGAAAGGAAAAGAATTATATAGTAGCGAGGCAGCGATTAGTTCCCTACTTTCCTTTGCCGAAAGTGCAAAGATGAATGTTGTTTTAACCAAAGAATTTAATAATTGTTTATATAGTAATGATATTTTAAATAAAGAAAATGAAGTCCAAGACTTCATTAATGAACTAGTAAAATTAATTAATGCTTAGTATGCAAAAGTTTTTTAGCTTTAGGGCTTAAAGGTTTTTCTAAATAGTCATTATATAACTTAATAATATCTGGGTTTTCATAAGAAGACCGGATATTTTTTTCTTGATCTCTTTTGTATAAACCTTTAATGCGTTCATTTTTAATTTTTAGAGCATCGTCCATATTTATTAGAGGTTGGCCTCCCCCACCAATGCAACCACCAACACAGTTCATAACTTCGATAAATTGGTATTTATCCGGATTTCCTTCGATTTCTTTTAAAAGTCTTTTAGCATTAGACATACCATCTACTATCGCAACTCTTATGATTTTATCATCTACTTTAACAATAGCTTCTCTTACGCCATCTAAACCTCTAATACTAGTAAATTCTAGATTTTGTAGGGTTTTATTAGTTAAGAAATGATAAGTGGTTCTTAAAGCGGCTTCCATAACACCACCCGTGTTACCAAATATTACACCGGCTCCACTACCTTCACCTAAAATAGTATCCATCTCTTCTTCTTTAATATCTTCGTATTTTAAATGATTCTTTTTAATATATTCCGCAATTTCATAAAGTGTTATCACCGCATTGGTATCTTGATTCCCCTCTAAAGTTATTTCATATTTTTTAGCAGTACAAGGGGTTATAGCAACCGTAAAAATATTATCTTTATCTAAATGATTAATTTCGGTAAAATAATTTTTAACAATACTTCCCATCATGCCAATCGGACTTTTACAAGATGAAATATGGGGAACTAAATCGGGATAAAAACTTTCTGCATATTTCACCCAAGCTGGACAGCAACTGGTAAACATTGGTAAGTTTTTATTTTCTTTTAATCTTTCGATTAACTCACTTGCTTCTTCCATAATAGTTAAATCCGCTCCAAAAGTGGTATCTAAAACATAATCAAAACCCATATTATGTTTTAGAAAACCAACTAACTTAGATAACGTAAAAGTACCATAAGGAAGATTAAATATTTCTCCAAAAGTTACTCTGGTGGCGGGCGAAATATAAGCAATACATATTTTTTTATTTTGTTTAGCTTCTTCTAATCTTGTAATATCATTTATGGGTTTTAAACATTTAGTAGGACAAGTAGTGATACATTGTCCACAATTAACACATAAACTACTATCTTCACCAAAATCTAAACCCTCTTTTTTAGTACAAGTTAATTTACATTGACCACAATTAATGCAATCTTCCACGATTCTTCTAATAGCAATGTTATCTTCGTTAATTTTAACGGCATTAGGGACAACCGTTTCGGCATCGATCAAATAATCATTTTCGACTATTTCAAATAAACGGGCAGGAGCACTACACATTTTACAAGTGTAATTAGGTAATTCAATAAATTTTTGATTTTCTTGTTCTTCATCAAAGACAAAGCCACATATTTTACATCTATATTTCATAAATACCTCTACTCAAAAAAGTTTCTCTTTTTAAAACTAGCAGTTAAGAAGCGCATGAAAGCCCGACGATTAGTTAACCAAGTAAATTTAACATTATTTTTCGTATTATTAACAATTTTATTAACCATAAATTCGGCGATAGTTTCAGGATAGTCACCTAAAATATTATAAATATTTTTAGTTTTAGCATCTAATTCAATAGTTTTATTATCAACTGAATTAGAAATAAAATGGGTAATCATAATACCAGGAGTAATTTTACCAACTAAAATTGGTAAATTTAATTTATCTATTTCAAAACCAAGACTTTCCGTAAAATAAGTTACTCCTCTTTTAGCAGTGCCATATAAAGATAAACCTAAGATTTTAGCATCATTACTACCATGACCTTCAACGTTATAAATCGCTCCAAAACCTTGTTTTTGCATAATAGGAATTATTTCTTTAGAACAAATAATAGTTCCTTTTAAATCAATATCGATTAATCTATCAATAACTTTTGTATCTAAATTCCAAATTGCTTCATTGGGTTGATTAACACCAGCATTATTAATCCATATATCGATGGTTTTAAGTTCATCTATTGTTTTAGTAATAACATTTTTAACATCACTTTCTTTAGTTACATCACAAAGGAAAGCTAAGACTTTGCCTTTACCTTTAATACTTTCTAATTCATTTTTAGCTTTTACTAAATCTTCTTCACTAACATCACATACTACCACATTAAAGTTTTTTTCTTTAAAGAATCTTAGCATAGCTAGACCAAAACCTCTAGCGCTACCCGTTATAACTACTGTTTTCATATATACCTACTTTCATTTTAAGTATATCAAAAACTTAGAATTTAGTCCATTATTAAGAAATCATTTTTTACTTAAGGAGCTAGGACATATGGATTATCATATGTTCCATCTCCACTGGTTATTTTTGTATCATGAGTTAGATATACAACAGGCTCAATGGAATAAGCACAATTTGTATAAGAATCTGAAATAACAGTAGGATTTTTGTAATGTAGAAAAAGTATTTGATCAGTTGTGTTCATAAATGCAATCATTGTTGCTGTATAACGTTTTGTGAATAGCCAATTATTTTCTCCGCACTCAGCAATATTAGTATTTAACGTTTTAGTTAAACATTCATTTCTTACATTACCACCAACTGCATAGCCAAAATCACTAGGATATATAAGTCCTACTCGACCATCCCAAACTGAAGATTTCATAAGTTCAGTTTTGTTATCACTTCTTTCTGAATTATAGAAACTCTCAGCTGTTCCCATTAATGCACTACCTATATCCCATCTGATATTCTCAATATATTGTTTAGTAGTCTCTCGTATCCCTTCATCAGTAAATGAACATTTCTGCGTTTCGCCATTACTTCCATTAGGACATGCTCCTTTAGCACATAGTCCTTCTTGTCGATTCCAATACAAACTATTACTAGTTAATTCATTTGAATTATAGTTTGTATTTAATTCATATCCGGGATTTAATGTTTTCATTAGTGTAGAATTTGCCCAGTCGCTAATACCCCTATCAGTAGCTGCCCCATTTTCTTTGTTATAATTATCAAAAGGTAAGCCATTTGTAACAGGTGTAGCATTCATAATTTTTATTAAATTTTGTTTAGTTGTTGTTCCATCCCCGTTTATTTTTTCAATATCTTTAAATGAACCAATAATTCTCCACCTTTCACATGTCTTTTCTGTAGGATTACTATAATCTTCACAATTAAACCAGATATAATTTGCAGGATTAGCGCCAATGTATCTTCCATTTTGATCTGGATCATCAAAAGCTAAGATATTTGTAAATTTTTCTCCTTCTTCTAATAAACATTCAGACATTTCTTTTCCTTCACATGATTTCATATGAAAGGGACTTTTTACAAAAAATACGGTACATTTATCCGGACCATTTATATCAGCATTTAGTTTCCAAGAATCATCATTCCAATTAATATTAGTTATATTACCATTTTCACATTCAATATGGGAATATACATATCCTTCTTCTTTAGTAGGAAATTTATTTGTCGATTTTTCTTGGTCATCTAATTTAACTGATAAAATAATATCTTTACTATAGAATTTATCTACAGTAGTATATATAATTCTTTTATTATATTTTATTTGATATAGTGCATAACTACTTCCTATGGCTACTATTAATAGTAATAAACATACACCTATTATTATTTTATTTTTATTCCCTTTTTGGATTTTATTTAATTCTTTTTCGGGGTTAAAAGTTCTCATATATACACATTCCTACCTTATGTGTATATCTTATCATTTAACACCCCCCCCCCGTCAAGAAAAATTTATGTTGCATTTTTAGTAAATTTATGTATATAATATATGTAGAAACAAGAAAAGAGATACATTTGATTTTCGCTAGTTAGATGTTTCTCGGTCCAAAAATTGTGTTAAGAAACACCTATTCACAGTGATGAGTAGGTGCTTCTTTTTTTAGTCTTTTGACTGATAAATTTTTGATAATACTATTAAAAGTATTATTAAGATTACTATGTAATCCAAAATTTACTCCATTCATAGGACCCCACTTCCTCCATATATTTATTTTCATAAAAATGGACCGAGGTTAAAACACCCTAACTATCAAATGTATCTCTATATATAATTATAGTTATTAGTTAATAATTTGTCTAGTGTAAATTGTTATTTTTTGTAAATATATATTTTTCTTATACTATGCCGATAGAACATAGGGACTTGCATATGTACCATCACCTGATGTTATTTTAGCATCGTTAGTTAAGTACAAAGTAGGACGGGTTATACTCGCTTCAAAGGGACAAGTTCCCCAAACGCAACTTCCTGAAGAAATAACAAATCCTCTAGGAGCAATATAATATATATAATCGGTATAATTATAATGAGGAGCATATGGTAGTAATGTTGCCTCATAATCAGATGAGTATAACCAATCCTTTTGGTAACAAGCTTGTGTATCATATCCATATAAAGCCTTTCCTAAACAAAAATCACGATTTGCTCCACTATTATTTCCAGATGTAGCAAAACCAAAATCACTTGGATACATTATGGCAACATATCCTTTCCATTTGGCGGGATAGCCTGTTGGTATTATTTCTCCTCTTTCGGATTCATAAAATTGATCTGCAGTTAGATCATTACCATTTCCCGAAACACCATAAGCACCTATATCCCATTCAACATATTCTGCCATGGTTCTGGTTTTTTCTTTTAAACCTTTGGACCCAAGATTACATTCTATAGATGAACCATCAAATAATCCAGAAAGTTGATCGTCTTGGGAAGTATGCGTGGTGGTAGTACTTGCTATACATTTACCATCTTCTCTATTCCAATATAAACTTCCTTTTAATCCTTCTCCCATTAATTCATTATCTTCATATCCGGGATTTAATAACATCATTAAACGAGCATCACTCCAATTATTACTACCACAATCTGCTTTAGATGAACCAACTCCATTTGGTTTATTATCCCAGGCCATATAACCTATACTTTCATTCCTTATGATTTTTACTAAATTTTCTTTAGTAGTTGTGCCATCCGCATTTACTTTCTCAATATTTTTAAAGGAACCAATGATTCTCCATCTTTCACATGTTTCTTCAGTTGGATTACTATAATCGTCACAATTAAACCAGATATAATTTGCGGGGTCTTTTCCATAATATCTGGCATTCCCTACTGGGTCATCATATGCTAATTCTTTATTGTATTGTAATTCTTTCTTTAATAAACACTCTGATATTTCTGTATCTTTACATATTGCTGATTTAAAGGGATTACTAGTAAATTTAATATTACATCTATTAGGTTTATCTAATTTTAGTTCTAGTTCCCATGTTTCGCTATTAAAATTAGCAGTTACATTTTCATTTTCACATTCTATTCCTTCATATAAATATCCTTCTTCTTTGGAGGGAAAATCTTCCTTTTTTACATTGTCTATATAAACAGATATTTGAATATCTTTACTATAGAATTTATCTACAGTAGTATATATAATTCTTTTATTATATTTTATTTGATATAAAGCATAACTACTTCCTATGGCTATTATTAATAGTAAAGATATTACACCTATTATTATTTTATTTTTATTTCCTTTTTGGATTTTATTTAATTCTTTTTCGGGATTAAATACTCTCATACTATTGCTCCTTTAGACAAATATTATCTATATAAAAATATTATAGACAAATTTTGTCTATACGTCAATAGATAAATTCTAACTATGGTTTAATAAACATAGGTGAGTAATAATGAATAGGTTAAAGGAATTAAGAGAAGATAAAGACTTATTACAAAAAGATTTAGCCAAAATTTTGGGTCTTACTCAAAGAAATTATAGTTATATTGAAACTGGGTATACAGCTTTAACTGAAGAAATATTAAATAAATTAGCAGATTATTATAATACTAGTATAGACTATATTTTATATCGGACAGACGAAAGAAGTCCTTATAAAAAAAGTATAATTAATGATAAATAATTTTAAAAACCTAACTTAATGAAAAGTTAGATTTTATTAATTTACTCCTATAACATATGGATTTTCATATGTTCCATCTCCACTTGTTATTTTTGTATCATGGGTTAGATATAAGGTAGGGCGAATAAAGTCTTCCATAGATAAATTATGATGTCCTTGAAGTAAACCGCCACTATATAATATAAAAAATGTAGCTGCGTAATGATCATTATCTGGTGCAAACATTGTCCACCAATCTCGTGTTATACCCCTTGTTTCATAAGTACTACCACTTGATTTTTCATATATTAGCCAAGAATTGTTACTACACTCAGGAGATACTATATCCGTCATATAAGGACCCCAAGCAAATAAATTTGCAATTAAGCATTTATTTCTACCATATGTTCCTCCACTTGTTGCATATATATAATCTGATGGATATATAAGACCAATTTTTGGTTTTATTCCATTTTTTATTTGCTCTTGTGTTGGCCATTTTAGTTCTCTACCTTCTGGAGCTATTGTTGCATTTTCTGCTGCATAAAGTTCATCAAGATAATGTGTATTAGGTGTTCTATTAGGATCTGATACAATATTCCAATATCCCAAATTCCATTTAATTGTTTCTATCATATTTTTTGTTGGATCATTTTTTAAACCTGTTTCAGTAAAATCACAATCTTTTGTAGACTTTGTATATGATGCAGATGTTAAAATTCCTGTAAGACATGTTCCTTTTCCTCTATTGTAATATAAACTATTATTTTCTGCATTATTTTCATATCCGGGATTTAATAATTTCATTAAATCAGCATCACTCCAATCTCCTACTCCACCGTCATGATTATACCCATCTATTTTTCCTTTTGTATCCCAAGCATATCTACCAATACTATCTGTCCTTATTATTTTTACTAAATTTTGTTTTTCTGTTGTTTCGTCTGCATTTATTTTTTCCATATTCTTAAATAAACCAATGATTCTCCATCTTTCACATGTTTCTTCTGAAGGAGTATTATAATCGTCACAATTAAACCAAATATAGTTATTTGGGTTTGCTCCCATATATCTTATATTGGCATCTGGATCATCATCTATTAATTCTTTCCCAAATTTATCATATTGTTCTATCATACATTCACTTAATGATTGTTCATTACAATATTTACTTAAACTTTCTACATGTATTTCTGCTTCTCTATTGTTATCAACATTTATTAATGATGTAAATGTTGCTTCTTGATTATAGTTTTGTGGTTTGTTTTTACTTATAAATTCTAGAGTTAATGTATAAGTATGTAAGTGATCTTCATCTGTACTTTTTCCTATAGGTATATCTTTTGCTATATAAAAATCTCCTTCACTTGCATATTCTTTGCTTATATACCCTTTAGTATCTATTCCATTATCACCTGTTAAAGTATAATATATTTCATTATTAACAAAATTATTATTAATATTGGTAAATTTTAGATTATATGTAGTTTCTAAATTACCTTTACTTTCTATAGTAAAAGTTTTAGTTTCTATACTACCAGGTTTAGCATCAGTTAAATTAATCGCATTATTATCAGTAAAAGTTAAAATCATTTCACCAGAAGTAATTTGCATTTCTTCATTATTGGTATTATCAATACTTGCTTTAAAGTAAGCATAAGTACCTCCAATAATTAAAATAAAACTTAATAACATAATAACAACAATAAATATAACATTCTTTCTATTCATATACATCATCTACCTTATGTGTATATCTTATCATTTTGCACCCCCCCCCCGTCAATAAATTTATATTAGCACTCGCTATTGACAAGTGCTAATTATTGATATATACTATACTTGCGAAAGAAGGGATATTATGAATATTTATGATAACCAAGAAGAAGAAAATGTTTTAGAAAAATATGGACGTAATATTAATGAAGAAGTTAAGAAAAGAAAAACTGATCCAGTTATTGGAAGAGATGAAGAAATAAGAAGTATTACAAGAATTTTATCTAGAAAAACTAAAAATAATCCAGTTTTAATTGGTGAAGCCGGGGTTGGTAAAACGGCGATAGTTGAAGGTCTAGCGGAGCGTATTGTTAAAGGTGATGTGCCATTATGTTTAAAAGATAAAGTTATTTGGGAACTTAATATGGCTTCTTTAATTGCGGGTGCTAAATACCGTGGCGAATTTGAAGAAAGACTTGAAAAAGTATTAAGTGAAATTAAAAAAAGTGATGGTAATATCATTATGTTTATCGATGAAATTCATACTATCGTAGGTACTGGTGCCGTGGAAGGAGCCATGGACACTGGTAATATTTTAAAACCAATGCTTGCGCGGGGAGAAATTAAAGTAATCGGTGCTACTACCCTAAATGAATATCGTAAATATATTGAAAAAGATGGGGCTTTAGAAAGAAGATTTCAAAAAATTATTGTTGCGGAACCTAATGTCGAAGATACGATTACCATTTTAAGAGGTCTTAAAAGTCGTTTTGAAATCCATCATGGCGTTACGATTCAAGATAAAGCGTTAATAAGTGCAGCAACATTAGCCGATAGATATATTACCGATAGATATCTACCTGATAAAGCAATTGATTTAGTGGATGAAGCATGTGCAACGATTAAAGTGCAAATGGACTCTGTCCCTACTTCTTTAGATGAACTTACAAGAAAAATAATGCGTTTAGAAGTAGAAAAAGAAGCGATTAAAAAAGAAAAAGATACCCTATCTTTAAAAAGAATGGAAGAAATTGATAAAGAGTTATATGACTTAAAACTAGAAGAACAAGATTTAAATAATAAATGGCAAAAAGAAAAAGAAACTAACGATTTAATTAAAAAGAAAAAGAGCGAGTTAGAAAAAGCAAATTATGATTTAGAACATGCGGAGAAAAGTTATGATTTAGAAACGGCGGCGAGATTAAAACATGGTAGTATACCCGCTTTAGAAAAGGAATTACAAGATTTAACGAAGAATGCCGATAATACTCTACTTAGTGATACAGTTACTAGTGATGACATTGCTAATGTTATTAGTAAATGGACAAATATTCCGATAACTAAACTTATTAGTGGGGAAAAAGAAAAATTATTAAACTTAGAAGCTAATTTAGGGAAAAGAGTTAAAGGTCAAGATAAAGCCTTAAAATTAGTTAGTGAAGCTATTATCAGAAGTCGTAGTGGGATTAAAAATCCTAACCGTCCGATTGGTTCATTTATCTTCTTGGGACCTACCGGTGTTGGGAAAACGGAAGTTGCGAAAACACTAGCCGAAGAACTATTCTTAAGTGAGCATCATTTAATCCGTATCGATATGAGTGAATATATGGAGAAATATAGTGTATCTCGTTTAATCGGAGCAGCACCTGGTTATATTGGATATGAAGAAGGAGGCCAACTTACGGAAGCGGTTAGAAGAAATCCTTATAGTATAATTTTATTTGATGAAATTGAAAAAGCCCATCCTGATGTTTTAAATTTATTATTACAATTACTAGATGACGGACGTCTTACCGATTCTTTAGGAAGATTAGTTGATTTCAAAAACACCATTATTATTATGACATCTAATGTTGGTAGTGATTTAATATTAGAAGGAAGAGAAAACGAAGTAGAAAG
The DNA here is from genome assembly GCA_947631655.1 of uncultured Bacilli bacterium. Classification (GTDB taxonomy): domain Bacteria; phylum Bacillota_I; class Bacilli_A; order RF39; family UBA660; genus CALWAM01. The sequence continues at coordinate 18,790 of CANRME010000014.1, forward strand.
TGAATTACACAAATACTTTAAACCGGAATTTTTAA
>CANRME010000015.1 GCA_947631655.1 uncultured Bacilli bacterium
TTTAAAATATCTAAGGTATCTTGTGTAGCATCTCTACTATGGACAATTACTGGTATATTATGAGTTTCTGCAAATTTAAGTTGTTCTCTAAACGCTTTTATTTCTTTTTCTTTATTATAACCATCGTAATGATAATCTAACCCAATTTCCCCAATTGCTACTATCTTATCATTACTAATGGACTCCTCTAAAATCTTATAATCAAAATCTTTATCTACATCCTCAGGATGTAATCCAATCGCCCCATAAACATTATCATATTTTTTAACTAATTCTAATACCTCTAAAGAACTATCATAATCTGTCGAATTAGCAATATATCTTGTAACTCCTGCTAATTTACATTTATCTAAAACCTCAGAAATATTATCATAAAATTCTTTCGTAAGATGACAATGAGCATCTGTAAAATTCATTATTTCTTTTCCTCTATTCTTTGGAATAAGATTTCTGGAATACCTAACTTATCACCTACTTTTATACCATTAAAGTTTTCAATACTATCAAAGTTTGTTTCTTTGGTATTTAATTGGGCAAATATTTTTTCCGCTGTCGTCGGAATAAATGCTTGTAATAATACTGCACATACTCTAATACTTTCTAGTAAATTATATAATACTGTTCCTAAACGTTCTTTCTTATCTTCTTCTTTGGCTATAGCCCAAGGAGCTGTATCATCAATATACTTATTACATTTCTTTAGAACATCCATAATTAAAGTAACTGCATCACTTACTTTAAGTTCTTCCATTTTTTCTTCTACTTCTGCTTTTAATGACTTAACACTATCTACTAAATCTTTATCAATTTCTTCTCTAAATTCGCCACTTTGAATAATACCATCAAAATACTTATTATTCATGCTGATAGTTCTATTAACTAAATTACCTAAATTATTTGCTAAATCGGTATTAATTCTGGTAACTAAGTTTTCTTCAGAGAATACTCCATCACTACCAAATGGTACTTCTCTTAAAGCATAATACCTTAAAGCATCTACTCCATATTCTTTAATATATTCTCTAGGGTCTTTATAATTACCTAAACTTTTACTAATTTTACCTCCATTAATTACTAACCAACCATGCCCAAAGACCTTTTTAGGTAAAGGTAGATCTAAAGCCATTAACATAGCCGGCCAGATAATCGTATGAAATCTTACAATTTCTTTTCCTACTAAATGTAGGTCTGCTGGCCAATACTTTTTAAATAAAGTATCATCTTCTCCCATATAACCTAACGAAGTAATATAATTAGTTAAAGCATCAATCCAAACATAAATAACATGTTTTGGATTAAATGTTACCGGAATTCCCCAAGTAAATGAAGTTCTTGATACACATAAATCCTCTAAACCCGGTTTAATAAAATTATTAATCATTTCATTTTTTCTAGTCTCCGGCAAAATAAGTTCTGGATGACTATCGATATATTCTACTAATCTATCTTGATATTTAGATAATCTAAAGAAGTACGCTTCTTCACTAACTTCTTTAACTTCTCTTCCACAATCTGGGCATTTTCCATCAACTAATTGTGATTCTGTCCAAAATGATTCACAAGGAGTACAATAAAGACCTTTATATTCACCCATATAAATATCTCCTTGTTCATAAAGTTTATTAAATATTTTTTGCACTGCTTTTTCGTGATTTTCATCCGTTGTTCTAATAAAATAATCATAGCTAATACCTAAACTTTTCCATAAATCTTTAGCATTATATACTATTTTATCAACATATTCTTTTGGAGTTACCCCCGCTTCTTTAGCCTTATTTTCAATTTTTTGTCCGTGTTCATCAGTTCCTGTTTGAAAGAACACATCATAACCATCTAATCTTTTGTATCTGGCAAGTGCATCTGCTACTATTGTCGTATAACAATGCCCTATATGAAAATTCGCACTAGGATAATATATAGGGGTTGTAATATAATATTTTTTCTTTTCCATAATCTTTTCTCTCCTTAATTTATAATATATTTTTTAACTCTTTAATTGTTTTAATAGTTTGGTAACTATCACTTTCTTCAGTAGTTTTCCATATTGCATTCATTCCTACATTTAAAGCGGGAAGAATATCTTTTTTTAAACTATCGCCAACATAAACACAATCTTTAGCATCATACATTTTTAATATCACCTCAAATGCTTTAAGATTAGGTTTATAATAATTTATGTCAGCCCCATAAACTTTAGTAAAGTATTTCAATAAACCCGCCCGTTTGAGCCTTCCTTCTTGCGTTTCGGTAAACCAGTTTGTTATCAAATATATTTTATATTTTTCACTCAAATACTTTAAAGTTTCAGTTACTTCCTTGTCTTGGTAACTACATTCTTTTTGCGCTTCGATTAATTTATCGACAAATTCCTTCGGTAAATCTACCTTACACATTCGATTAACAAAATCTAAAAAATCTTCCTTAGTTAATTTTTCATAATGATTTTCTGATTCATCAATAGCGTTATTTATTTCTTCTATCTTTTCTTTAGAAAAATTAAGTTTTAAATCCTTTAATACGTTTTCTAAAGCAAAAATAAATTCATCTTTCCAATCAATTAATGTATTATCTAAATCAAAAATAACTGCTTTCATCTTCTCACCTTATTTCCCAGAAAATATTTTCCAAATAAAAAAGCTATTAACTAAGGACGAGTAAATAACCCGCGGTACCACCTTAATTCATAGCTTTCTATGCAACTTAATCTTCTTAACGCGAAAGAACGACTTAACTCCAAAATCCATACTCCCTATCTTCCCTTACTTGTTTCCACCATCCACAAGCTCTCTTTAAAGCTCTTATAGGTACCCATTTCTTCTCTGTTAATTATCTAAATTTTATCATAACTATGTAACTTTAACAAGTAAATTATCCAATTTTCTTTTCTAAAACTGGAGATTCAATTTCTCTAATTCCAAAAACATTTGCTAAAGCCATACCTTTTAAAGTCATTGTTTCAGTTCGAACCTTTTCTCCAACCACACTTTTTCTCATTTTATATAATTTTAAAAATTCCGCTAAAACATTTTGATCACTCAATAAAATATTACTGTCATTATTATAAGCAAAGTAAATGTTTCTCTCTATATCGGTTAACATAAACGGTTTTTTTAATAAATCGAGTAAGATATTACCATACTTTTCATAATCAAAATTTTCACGATTAAAACTAGTAGCAATTAAATAATCTTCTACTATATTTTTTAAAACTTCTGTTTTTAAAGTTTTTTCATTATACAAATTAGGTAAAACACTTATTACCTTTTCTAATTTTTCACAAAGTTCTTGTTGCTTTTCTTCCGTATACATAAATAAAATCCCCTTTCATTTGTGGGGACTTATCATATCACAAAAATATTTTGTTGTCAAATTTCCAAGGTACTTACTAATATATCACGTAAAACTTTTAAATAATTAACATCATTTTGACTTTTACTTAACAAAACTCCTTCACATACAGAAGAAATATATATTGGAACTACTCCCTTATACCCCTTATCTTCAAAATAAGACATTTCATTATTTAATAACGCATTTTCTATACTCTTATTTTCTAAATTACTAGTTACTTTAACTTGCTCATCTTTTAAAACGGCTTCTAAATCTATTCCTAAATTATTTTTAAATATTTCCATATAACTTGATAATAACTCTTTCAGCTTATCATTACCGATTACTTTGGTTATTTCAATTTTATCATCGATACATCTAATTTCTAACTTATCGTCTTTTCTAATAAGTAACTCTTTTCTTATCTCTTTAGGAACTACAATTCTTCCTAATTCATCAATAGATTTAATAACACTACTCACGGTACTTATCCCTCCTAAAAATAGTTTGAGATAAATCCCGCTTTTTATACTACCTTTTTATATTCTTCATAAATTAAATTTAATAACTCTGTTAAATAATATACAAAATGTTTTGGAAGACCTTGATAATTTAATCTAATGTAGACATTATTAGCAAATGTTCTAAATTGAAATCTTGGACATATCTTATAAGATTGCATAAAGATTTTATCAAATTTTAATTTATTAGTTATTGTATTTTTTATTTCTATTTCTACAAATATATCTGTTTGCGTAACATTAGTAACATCTAACTTCATTGCTAGTTTTTCAAACCACTCTTCATACATATAAGTAAGTATATTATCACTTATTTTCCCAAAGCGATCTTCTAATTCTTTTTTAATACTTACTAGTTTTTCTAAACTATCTATTTCATTAATCTTTTGATGGATTAATATTTTTAAGTCTTCATCACTTACATATTCATCACTAATGTGTGTTTCCACATTTACTAAAGACTTTTCTTCCTCATCATCTTCTACTTCTTCGCCATTAAGTCTCTTTATTTCGTCTTCCACAAGCTTCATATATAAATCTATTCCTACTTCATCGACAAAACCGGCTTGTTCACTACCTAATATATCTCCTGCTCCTCTTAAAGATAAATCACGCATCGCAATGCGGTACCCACTACCTAATTCTGTAAATTCTTTTATCGCTTGTAATCTCTTCACCGCAATATCGTTTAACATTTTATTCATATCATATAATAAATAAGCATAAGCAATTTTATTACTTCTTCCGACCCGTCCTCTTAATTGGTATAATTGGGCAAGTCCAAAATTAGATGCATCATAAACAATCAACGTATTTGCATTTGGAATATCTATACCTGTTTCAATAATCGTTGTACATACTAAAATATCATATTTATAATCAATGAAATCTTGCATTACATCTTCTAATTCTGTTTTACTCATTTGGCCATGCGCAAAAACAATCCGCGCTTCCGGTACTAATGCTTTAATTTCGCTTACTTTTTGTTCAATACTAGCTACTTTATTATATAAAATAAATACTTGACCATTTCTAGATAATTCTTTATAAATAGCTTCTTTAACTATTAAATCATTTTCTTTTAAAACATAAGTTGATACTGGATATCTATTAACTGGCGGCGTATCAATAATTGATAAATCTCTTAAACCCGATAAACTTAATTTTAAAGTTCTAGGTATTGGTGTTGCTGATAAAGTTAAAACATTAACGTCTGTCTTTAATTCTTTAATTCTTTCTTTATGAGCAACCCCAAAACGTTGTTCTTCATCAATGATTAATAACCCTAAATTTTTAACTACGACATCTTTACTTAATAATCGATGTGTACCAAATACCATATCAATTGTGCCTTTAGCTAAACCATCGATAATTCTTGATTTTTCTTTTGCTGTCGTAAACCTATTTAATAAGGCAATCTCAATTGGGTAATCTTTAAATCTTTCTTTAGCACTTTCATATTGTTGACGTGATAATATAGTGGTTGGACACAAATATAACACTTGCTTATTATTTAAGATTGTTTTAAACATTGCTCTAAAAGCTACTTCAGTTTTACCATACCCTACATCTCCGCATAATAATCTATCCATCGGAACAGCACTTTCTAAATCCTTCTTAATCTCGGCGATTGCTTTCTCTTGGTCCACTGTTGGGGTATAAGTAAATAATGATGCAAATACATCCTCTTCCGGATAATATTCATAAATATCCCCTTTAACTTGCGCTCTCTTAGCATATAATTTAATTAATTCTAAAGACATATCATGAACCTTTTTTTGCAATTGTCTTCTAGTTTTTTGCCAACTAACACTATTTAATTTATTAATCTTCGGTGCTATGCCATCTTTCGAAGAATACTTATATATGGTACTTATCTTTTCCACTGGTACATAAATTTTATCATTTCCTTGATAATCTATTTCAATAAAGTCTTTTTTAATTCCTTTAGTTTCAATTACTTTAACACCTTGATAAATACCAATTCCATGCGCAATATGAACAACATAATCTCCTTTATTTAAATCACCGAAACTATTAATTTTTTTACCTATTTTATAAGTATTTTTATATTTTATCGGTGTACGGTTTACTTTCTCAATATCATTTTCTGAAATAACTACTAAATCATCTAAAATAAACCCATTACCAATTTTCTTAATAATCGCATTTACTTGGGTCTTACTTATATTTTCTTCTTTAACTAACACCAAATTGTCAATATATTCTTTTAAAATATTTACTTGTTGTTTTGAAGATAAAGCAAATATGACTTTTTTACCTTGATTATAATATTTCTTAACAAACTCACTTAATAAATTGAAATTACTATTAAAATTGTCTAATTCTATACTATTTAATACTAACTTTTTATTACCAATATTATTATCTAAATTAGATAAATATATTTCATATTTAGGATTAATATCTTCAATTTTAAACATAAGTTCATCTGTTATTTCATTAGACGTTTTATAATTTAAAATATCCTCAAGTAATTTATGATAATCACTCATAATTAACTCATAATCATAATAGAAAACACTTGGCTCATCCATATAATCAAATAAAGAACTATTTACTTCAGTCTTAACTTCGCAATAAGGTGTTATTGTAACTTCTTTTATACTTTCTAAAGAAAGTTGACTATCTTCATCAAAATAACGAATAGATTCTATTTCATCACCAAAAAATTCAATTCTTATTGGATGTTCCATCGATGTAACAAAAAGGTCGACCACAAAACCTCGCACTGCATATTCTCCGGTAGATGTAACTAAGGAATCTTTATTATACCCATATTGTTCTAACTTATCCACAATTATTTCCCGGGAAATATTTTCACCAACTTTTATTTCCCAAGATAAAGCAGTTTCTTCTTTACTATTTGGTAAAAATCTTAAATACCCCATTAAATTAGTTATCACAATTTGATTCTTACCCGTTTTTAATTTTTCTAAAGTCTCTAATCTTTTTATTTTAAGCTCTGGTGAAATCGCTAATGCTATTGATGTAAAAAAATCATCCATTGGAAATAAAGAAACATTTTCCGTATAGTTTAATATTAACTCATATAACTTATTAGCTTCATATAAACTACTTGTAACTACTAAAACATTTTTCTTTTGTTCTAAATAATAATTAGCAACGTAAAAAGCATCTAACTCTTTTGTTAGACCTATAACATTTAATCCATTTTGATATTTAAAAAACGCTGCTACCTCTTTCATCTCTACTCCTATTTAGTATTATAAACATTCATAGTTTTTTCAATACCTTCATTAATAAAAGTATCAATAGCTTTTACTCCTATATCAATAACTTCATTAATCTTATTTAACTCTTCCTTACTAAATTTTCCTAATACATAATCTTTAGTATCATAATTTCGGTCATGACCAATACCTATTTTAAATCTCGCAAATTCATCACTATCCAAGTAACTTATAATCGACTTAATTCCATTATGACCACCAGAACTACTTTTTTGTTTTACTTTATAGTCCCCTACTAATAAATCCAAATCATCTTGAATTACTAAAATATCTTTTAAGTCTATATTATAATATGATTTTACTTTTTCTACTGCAATTCCAGAATTGTTCATATAAGTAGTGGGTTTAATAAGGATAACTTTATCCTTACCAGTTCCTTTTTCATACACTAAAGCATTCATAGTTTCTTTAAATTTAACTTTACCTAAATACTTATCAATTGTCATAAAACCGACATTATGTCTTGTATTTTCATATTCTTTCCCAATATTTCCTAAGCCAACAATTAATTTCATTTATTATCACCTTCAAATAAGCCTTTATAACTTTTATATTTTAACACATCCAATGGTGGCCAGACAATAAGCCCACTTTGTGCACCCTTCACCGCTTTAACTAACACCATTATACTCTTTTTATTTAAACCCGCATAAACATAACAAAGACTCTTTGTTTTAAAATGATATTTATTTAAGATTAATATTAATTCTTCTAACCTTTCCGACCGATGCACTAAATATAAAGAACCTTTATTTTTTAAAATATAAGATGCCGTCATAACGATTTCATTTAAATTAGTAGCTATTTCATGTCTCGCTAAACTTTTAGAATAATCTTCATTAGTAAATGAATCTTTACTTACTTTAAAATATGGCGGATTACATGTTACCACATCCACACTTTCTGGTAAAACATATTCTAAAGCATCCTTTAAATTAGCATTTACTATTTTTATTCTATCTTCTAAACCATTAATAATTACAGAAGAACTAGCTAACTTCGCAATTTCATCTTGAATTTCAAATCCATATATTTTCGTATTTTTTAATCTTGTTGATAATATTAAAGGTACGGGAGCATTTCCTGTACAAAAATCGACAATAGTTTTAATGCCTTTCTTATTCTCTACAAATTCTGCTAATAATATGGAATCTAAAGAAAATTTAAATTTATCTGGAAGTTGATAAATATCTAATCCATAATCATACAAATCATTCTTTGTCATATTCATATTCTTTTGCTTTTTCCTCTATTATTTCCCCATCAATATTTACTCTATAAGTTCTGGCTAGTAAATCAATACTTACTACTTGTCCATTTTTGCCATCAATTCTTATAGTTTCTCCTACTTCTGGCATGCCAATTCTTGCTTTACTATAATCTTCATCTTCATAAGTTAAACAACATAAAAGTCGTCCACAGCAACCATTAATTTTACTAGGATTCAAAGCTAAATTTTGGTTTTTTGCCATATTCATACTTATCGCATCAATTTTTCTTAAGAAACTAGAACAACATAACTCTCTACCACACACTCCCACACCATTAACTGCTTTAGCCCTATCTCTTGCTCCAATTTGACGTAACTCAATTCTGGTGTGATACTTTCCTGCTAAAACTCTAGCTAACTCCCTAAAATCTATTCTATCTTCAGCCACAAAATTAAATAATAATTGTTTTCTATCAAAAGTATAACTAGCATCTAAAAAAGTCATTTTTAAATCTAATTTTTTCGCAGATTCTTTAGCATACTCTAATGCTTCTTTAGCATCTTTTAAATTATCTAAGTAAACATTATAGTCGTCTTCGGTAGCAATTCTTATCACACTCTTTAAAGTACTCATATCAATACTTTCTTTTTCTAAATCGATTTTTTCTAAGACACGGCCATATTGTAATCCAGATTCTACTTCCACAATTACATTAGAATTTATTGGACACTCTAACTCTCCTGCATTAAAATAATATATACGACCTTTATCTTTAAAAACTATTCCATAAACATTATCCATTTAAAATCTGCCCCACTTCTATATAAAAACTATCTAATAACATATCTAAATTAACATTATATTTAATTTTTTGCAATAAGTTTTCTACTAAATTCATTATTTTTATTTTTTTCGAAGGAATTATTTCTAACAAATCATTCTTTATAACATCATCTTTAATTAACATAAGCATATTCTTAAATAAATTCAACGTTTCCTCTCTATCTAATTCCAACTTATTAACAATTAATCCTTTTCTGGCCATAACATTTCCCAAATAAGTTTTAGCCAATTCGATTTTTGATTCATCACTTTGAAACGTTTCATCATAGATTAAACTAAAAGTTTGACATCTACTTTTTATTGTCGTAATTATATTTTCTTTATTAGTAGTAATTAAAAAACCCAAAATATTTTCTTCTGGTTCTTCTAAAAATTTTAAAATTGTATTTGCCGCTTGTGCATTTAGTTTATCTGCTTCTAAAATAATATAAGTATTATATTTAGAATAAATTGGTCTAAAAGCTAATTTTTCTTTTAATTCTAAAACTTGATCTTTCTTTATAAAAGCTCCATCTGGACTTATTTTAACCATTGACGGTAATGATTCATTATCTATTAAATAACATAAATTACAATCTTCTTTGCACTTATCTACATAGTTATGAGGGCAATTTAAACTTTTTATTACTTCACATACCTCTTTATAACACAAATTCATATCATTAGTTTCAAGTAAAAAAACATGAGCTAAACGATTATTCTCAAGTTGTTTATTAACATAATTTAAAAACTTATTTACTGCCATAACTACACCTCTTATTACTATATAAGTAGCCTAAGTACTATAAGTACAAGTACTCCAGGAACTCCTAAAATTGTTCCAATACTTAGAGTAACTAAATTTATGGGAATATTAAAATTGACAGAATTTAAAATTACATTTAACCCATACAAAACTAAAAATGCAAATATTACTTTTCTTACTATTTTAACCAATATTTTTATAATAATCACCAGTAAATTATACTAGCAATTTATTAAAACTATGATATATTAATTCTATCTTTCATCGCTCTATCAATGGTAACACCATCTAAATAATCTATTTCTACTCCCATTGGAATACCATAAGGAAGTCGCGAAATTTTAATACTGCTTTTTTCAAGGATTTTCTTTAAATACATAGTTGTAGCATCACCTTCAATACATGGTCTTAAAGCAATTATTACTTCGACATTTTCTAACTCATTTAACCTATTTACTAAAGATGCTATATTAATATCATCTGGACCAATATTATCTATTGGTGAAATAAGACCATTTAACACATGATAAACACCATTAAAAGCCTCACTTTTTTCAAAAGTAAATACATCTTTAAAATTTTCTACAACACATATTACTTCTTTATCTCTTAATGGATTATCACATACTCTACATATTTCTTTATCGGTCAAAGCACCACAAACATGACAAGGATGGAGTTCATTCTTGCACTCTACCAGCGAAGTAGCTAGCTCCGTAACATCTTCTTTTGAAAATTCATTAATAGCTAACGCTATTCTTTCGGCTGTCCTTTCACCAATTCCTGGTAATTTTTTTAATAATTCAATAGATTTATCTAACACTTCTGGATATATCATAATAAACCATTTAATGAACCACCTAAAGGTCCCATAACTTTTTCCGTTTCAGCATCCACTTTTTTCATTGCATCATTAATAGCTAAAACTACCATATCTTCTAAAACTTCTTTATCATCATCACTTAATTCTACATCCTTAAATTTTACTGATTTTATCGTTTTATCGCCTAAAACTACCACGTCGACAAGTTCACTTGTCCCTGTAAATTCCTTTTGGTTTAGTTCCTCTTTCTTTTTCATAATATCTCTTTGCATTTTTTGTGCTTGTTGCATTAAAGCTTGCATATTCATAATATCTCAATTCCTTTCTTATTCTACTTCATAATTATTACTGCCAAAAATTTCATTAGCTAATTTTTCTAAGTCACTTTCGGATGTAATTTCTTCCTGTTCACTTTTCTTTTCTTCACGATATATATATTTTACTCCATTTTTAATATTATTAACATATTCTTTTTTTAGTTCATCCCATTTTTTAGAATATACTGCCACAATTTTATAATTTTTACCATAAAATTTATTAAAATCTTTTTCTAAAGAATTAATATTTTGATTTAGCAAATCATTATTAATATCAATTTTATTAGAAATAATTAGATAAGCATCCGAAGCTGTCATTGGTTCTGTATCAGCAATATAAGCCATTAACTCTTTATTTGCATTTGCTTCATATATAATGAAATCACTCCACATTTGTTGTATCTCCGTTAAATAAGCTTTCTTTGCATTTACAAAACAATTATTTACCCTTGTTTCAATGTCAATATTTACTTGTAATGGTTCATTTTCAGAAGTTTCTCTTGAAGGTTCTTCTATTTCCTTAGGACCTTCTTTAACTTTTGATTCTGGTGGTTCTCCTAGTACATCACTAACAACTTCTGATTCTTTATTTTCTTCATTTAATGTATTTTCATTTACCGCTTTTTTATTTCCCGGGAAATAATTATATTTTAATAAAATAACTTCTAACAAATCAAAAGTTGATAAACTATTCTTACTATCTCCTATACATCTATTTAATTCTAAAATCAAACTATAAATTTGCTCATCATTTAAATTACCTTTATACATATTTTTACGAATTTTTATTAAACAATCTTTTAATAATTCAATTAATTTTCTAATTAACAAATTAACATTTACTCCACTACTTTTTAATTCTTGTAGTATATTTAACATTAAATCCACTTCATTATTTTCAATACTTGCTAGTAATTTAGTTACTTTTTCCATAGCCACTGTACCGAACAAATTTTCTATATCATTTATAGTAATATTATCAATTTGACTTGATATTTGATCTAACATTCCTAAAGCATCTCTAACTCCTCCATTCGCTAAAGATGTAATTTCGCTTAATGCTTCATCAGTTATTTTAATATTTTCTTTTTTAGCTATATTTTTTAAATGTTCAAGTAAGATTTCATTACTAATTGGTTTAAAATCAAACCTTTGACAACGAGAAATTATTGTTATTGGAACACTTTGAATATCCGTTGTTGCTAGAATAAATACAATATTAGAAGGAGGTTCTTCTAATGTTAATAATAATGCATTAAAAGCACTTGTTGATAACATATGAAATTCATCAACTATATAAACCTTATATTTAGAAGTAGTTGGTGCTAATCTTATATTGTTAATAAGTTCCCTTATTTCATCAACTCCATTATTAGATGCCGCATCAATTTCTATAATATCGGGATTATTTTCAAAATTTTTACAAGCTTCACACTCATTACAAGGATTTCCATCTACTGGGTGTTCACAATTAATTGCCTTAGCAAAAATTCGCGCGGAACTTGTTTTACCAGTTCCTCTCGGGCCCGTAAATATATATGCATGAGATATTTTCTGATTATTTATAGAATTTCTTAATAATTTTGACGTCCATTCTTGACCAATTAAACCATTAAAATCATGTGGACGATATTTTCGATACAATACCTTATATTCCATTCGTTAAACCTCGCTGTTTCTATATCATAATTATACCATAATACTTCCAAATTATCATCAAAAAAATAGCATAATTAATATGCTATTAGTAAATATCTAACGTATTTTTTGAAAAAATCTATTCATTCTCTTTACTATTTCATTTTGAATTTCTTCAGCTTCTAATTTTTGATAATTTAACTCAACATGTTGATAATTATTTGTAGTATTTTCTATTATATAATAAACATTTTTAATTCTACTATTCTTTATAACTTCAACACACATTGTACAGGGTTTTAAAGTTACATACAAATCGCATCCATCTAGTCGCCAGTCGCCTAATTTTTTAGCTGCTTTATTTATCGCCATTATTTCGGCATGACCTGTAATTAAACGTTTACTTTGGCGATTGTTATAACCCTTTCCTACAATTTTATTATCTTTAACAACCACTGCTCCCACCGGAATTTCATTCATCAAAAAAGCTTTTGTTGATAATTTATCTAATTCTTCTAATATTTTAATATTCATACTCTCACCTACAAAAAAAGTGCACACACTTAGAGGACCTTATGGCTGCTGTATTCCTACTCTGACCAGGTTCAATCATAAATGTTGCACAAATTAATTCTACCAGATTACTATTTAATAATCAACCATTCTTAATGTTCCACGTGGAACATTAATTTTAATCATAATACTTTTAAAATCAAATATAAAAAAATTGGTAATTAATTTAGAAAAATCAAATTTAAAACTTAAAATTTAAAATAAAATTGTTGTAAATAACTTTAAAAAAATTCAGTTCAAAAATATTCTGTAATACTATATAAATTTAATTAAAAATTATAATTATATTTTTAATGTATATTATATTGTTCCACGTGAAACATCATATAAAAATAAAAATGTGAATAACTCTAAAATAAAACACTTAAAATTCAATGTTTCACGTGGAACATAAAAAAAGAAGAATTTTACTCTTCTTCTTTAACTTCAATTTCTTCTTCACCATCAAGTAAGCTAATAGTTGATACTACTTGTTCATCTTTCAAATGAATTAATCTAACGCCTTGAGTTACGCGACCTAATGTAGAAATTTGATCTAATGGCATTCTCATAATCATACCTGAATTAGTTATAATTACTACATCTTTCTTATCACCTACAATTTTAAATGTGGATAACTTACCATTTTTTTCAGTAATATTTAAGCCTTTTACTCCTTTACTACCTCTTCTTGTTTCTCTGAAATCACGAACAAATGTTTTTTTACCATAACCCTTTTCGGTTACAATTAAGACTTCATCATCTTCTTTAGTTACCTCAGCACCAATGCAAGTAGCATTATCTAAGTTAATACCTCTAACACCACTAGCACTACGGCCCATAACTCTAATTTCATTCTCTTTAAACTTAACAATTCTACCTTCGCTAGATCCCATTAAAACAATGTCTTCACCAGTTGTCTTTCTAACAGCAATAAGTTCATCATTTTCCTTTAATGTTAATGCTAACTTACCATTATTGCGAATATTTTCAAATTCTTTTAAATCGGTACGTTTAACAATACCATTCTTCGTCGCAAATAATAAGTATTTGCAAGGCTCTTCTCTCCCAACTGTAATAATCGACCTAATACTATCTTCTTTATCAATTTGTAATAGATTGATAATTGGAAGTCCTTTTGCATTTCTACCATATTCTGGAATTTCATAACCCTTCATTCGATATACTTTACCTTTATTACTAAAGAATAAGATATAATCATGTGTTGATAAATTAATCATATGTTCCACGAAATCTTCTTCGTTTGTAGTCATGCCTTTAACTCCAACACCACCACGATTTTGACTTCTGTAAGTATCGCTTGTTGTTCTCTTAATATACCCCTTATTAGTTAGTGTTACAATAACATTTTCTTCAGGTATTAAAGATTCATCTTCAATATAATCAATGGCTGTCATATCAATGTGAGTTCTTCTCTCATCAGTAAATCTCTTCTTAATATCAAGCATTTCTTCTTTAATAATATTTAATACTCTTTGATGATTTGCTAAAATATCACGATAATCTGTAATCTTTTCATTCAATTCGGCTAATTCTGCTTCAACTTTTCCACGTTCTAAGCCCGTTAAACGACGTAAACGCATCTCTAAAATACTATTTGCTTGAATCTCATCTAAGCTAAATCTATTCATTAAGTTAGTACGAGCTTCATCATCACTTTCTGCTGCTCTAATAATTCTAACTACTTCATCAATATTATCTAAAGCTAAACGCAAGCCTTCTAAAATATGTACTCTTTCTTCAGCTTTAGTTAAATCATATTGTGTTCTTCTTACAATTACTTCAATTTGATGATCAACATATTTAGAAATAATATCTTTTAATCCTAAAGTTCTAGGAACACCATTATCTAATACTAACAATATAATTCCGTAATTAACTTGGAAGTTAGTATGTTTATATAAATTATTTAATACTACTTGGGGATTAGCATCTTTCTTTAAAGTAATAGTAATTTTTACACCATTCTTTAAATCAGTATGATAATCGGAAATACCATCAATAACCTTATCTCTTACTAATTCGGCAACTCGATTCTTAAGTTCCATTGTATTAACACCATAAGGAACTTCGGTTACAATTATTTCATTATGATTTCCTTTTTCAATAATCTCTGCTTTACTACGAATAGTAATCGACCCACGACCGGTTTCATAAGCTTTTCTTATTCCAGAATTACCTAGAATAACACCTCCCGTTGGAAAATCTGGACCTTTAATATGTTGCATAAGTCCTAAAGTATCAATATCCGGATTATCAATATATGCTATACATCCATCAATTACTTCCCCTAAATTATGAGGAGGAATATTGGTCGCCATACCAACAGCAATTCCCATTGAGCCATTAACTAAAACATTAGGGAATCTTGCTGGTAAAACGGTAGGTTCTTTCATTGTCACATCAAAGTTATCATCCATATTAACTGTATTTTTGTTAATATCTCTTAATAACTCTAATGATATTTTGGCAAGACGAGCTTCTGTATAACGATAAGCTGCTGCGCCATCACCTTCAATGTTACCAAAGTTACCATGACCATCAACTAGCATATAACGTTGATTAAAATCTTGGGCTAGTCTTACTAACGCATCATAGATTGACGAATCGCCATGAGGGTGGTAATTACCCATAACTTCACCAACTGTTTTAGCACATTTCCGATGTGGTTTATCTGGTGTATTACCATTTTCATACATTGACCATAAAATCCGACGATGTACTGGTTTTAAACCATCTCTTAAATCGGGAATAGCACGCGAAGTAATAACACTAATTGAATAATCCAAGAAAGATGTTTTTACCTCATCAACAATATTATTTTGATCTACTTTATCATGTTCATGAAATACTCCACCAAACTCAGTTTTTTCTTCACTAACACTTTCTTCTTGTTCCTCATTTACTTCAGTTTCTGCTGTCTCTTCATTAGCATCTTCTTCAGCTCTATCCAGTAATTCTTTTAAATCATCATTGTTTTCCATTCCTTCACCTCCCTAAATATCTAATGTCGCATTAAGCGCGTTTTCTTCAATAAATTGTCTTCTTGGTTCTACTTCTTCACCCATTAATTTTTCAAATACGGCATCCGCAGCTACACAGTCATCTACGGTTATTTTTCTTAAAGTACGATACCTTATATCCATAGTTGTTTCATTTAATTCTTCGGCATCCATTTCTCCTAAACCTTTCATTCTAGCAATCTCAGCTCGATTGCGAATGTTTTCAGGTAATGTCGCAAGATAATCATTCTTTTCTTCTTCCGTTAAAACATATTTTCTCGTTTTACCATGCATTATTCTAAATAATGGAGGTTGAGCTGCATATACATGTCCTGCTTCTACAATTGGTCTAAAGAAACGGTAGAATAGAGTTAAAAGCAATACTCTAATATGTGCTCCATCGACATCGGCATCGGTCATAATTATTATTTTATCATATCGCAATTTTGATAAATCAAAGTATTCCCCAATACCTGTACCAAAAGCCGTTATAATTGACTTAATTTCCTCATTACCTAAAGCTTTATCAAGTCTTGCTTTTTCTACATTAAGTATTTTACCTCTTAAAGGAAGAATCGCTTGCGTCATAGAGTCGCGTCCTTTTTTAGCAGAACCACCAGCTGAATCACCCTCGACTATAAATATCTCAGATACTGTAGGGTCTTTACTCTTACAATCTGAAAGTTTTCCAAAAAAATTAGTTGTCGCTAAATCACTTTTTCTTGTCGTTTCACGAGCTTTCTTCGCTGCCATACGAGCATTTCTAGCTAAAATCGCTTTATTAATAATTGTTCTTGCTTCATTAGGATTTTCTAGTAAAAACCTTTCAAATCCTTCGGCAAATACACTATCAGCTAAACTTCTAACTTCGGAATTACCAAGTCTTCCTTTTGTTTGACCTTCGAATTGCGGATTAGGATGCTTACAAGAAATAATCATTGTAAGACCTTCTTTAACATCATCTTCTTTTAAATTTTCATCTTTTTCTTTTAAAATATTGGCTTTTCTCGCATAACTATTAATAACTCTCGTTAAAGCTCTTTTAACCCCTTCTTCATGGGTTCCACCATCATGAGTATTAATATTATTAACAAATGAATAAATATTTGGGTTATATGACGTATTATATTGCATTGCTACTTCAAACATAACTCCGTCTTTTTCGCCCGTTAAGTGAATAATATCATCATGTAAAGGTGTCTTTCCTTGATTAATAAATCTAACGTACTCTGAAATTCCTCCTTCATAAAGGAAAGTTTCTCCCGTTGTGTCCTCTTCATCTCGGTCATCTCGTAAATTAATAGATAATCCTTTATTTAAGAAAGCTAACTCTCTAATTCTTGTTTTTAAGGTTTCATAATCATAAATATCAGTATCAAAAATATCAGGGTCTGGTTTAAAAGATACCATAGTACCTGTTCTATTTGCTTCACAATCTCCGATTACATGTAAACTTTCCTTAGTATGTCCCCCATCTTCAAAGCGCATATAATATACTTTTCCATTTTTATAAACAGTAACTTCAACCCATTTACTTAACGCGTTTACTACGGAAGCACCTACTCCGTGAAGACCTCCAGATACCTTATAACCGCCGCCACCAAATTTACCACCGGCATGTAATACGGTATATACCGTTTCTACTGTAGAAATACCAGTCTTAGGGTGAATATCAACTGGAATACCTCGTCCATCATCCTTAACTGTTATGGAATTATCCTTATTAATTACAACCGAAATATTATGACAAAAACCTGCTAAAGCCTCATCAATTGAGTTATCAACGATTTCCCAAACCAAATGATGTAATCCTTTAACATCCGTTGTTCCAATATACATTCCTGGTCTTTTTCTTACTGCTTCTAATCCTTCTAATACTTGAATATCCGAAGCATCATAATGTTCTTCTTGCATTACTATTCCTCCTCTATTTTACCATTGATTATTCTATATAACTTACTATTATTACGAATACTTTTCTTCACAAAAGTAACATTAGTAGTCGTAATAAATGTCTGCATATCCTTATCCAACATATTTAAGATATTATTTATCTTCTT
>CANRME010000016.1 GCA_947631655.1 uncultured Bacilli bacterium
TACATTGTAACTTATGCTATTATAGAAGATAAGGAAGGACGTAAGTCGACAGGGAAATCTTTAGGTTTAAGACTTACTAAAACAATGTTTAATTATTTAAGAGATGGTAAATCTTTAAATAAAGTAATTGAAGAATTAATTAGTGTTAGTAATAATAAACAAAATGGTGGTATTACTGGATATTTATCAAAAGGGTTATTAAGACGCGAATATGTTGACAAAGATGCGGTAGTTTCTAGCTTAGTGGGAATAATGTATACTGAAGAACGAAAAGAATTAGATAACGCTATCAAATTAAAATTAGAGAAAGAACTAGGTTAGTTCTTTTTTCTTGTGGTTTTATGGTATAATAATTTTACGAGGTGGCTTATGAAAGAAAAAATTAAGTCTGCACTTATGAGCTTATGTAGTGTTTTAGCTCTTGGGTTTAATGCGAAAATATTATTTGAAAGTATAAAAAATACAACGAAATTGACAGCTGCTATTAACAATGGGTTGACAATTGGATTATTTGGGGCACTACTTATATTTATATTGTTTTATAAATTGTATTTGTTAAACAATTTCAAGAAAAATCGAGTTATCGCCGTATTAAGTGGCATTTTAAGCTTATTGATGATTTTAGGGTTTAGTTACATGACCTATGGAACATCTTCTTTGGTGTTTGGAAGTTTTTTAAAATTTTTATTTGCTACTTTACAGTTTTTAGGCTATTACTTTCTATTCTATTATGGATTAAGTTATCTATTTAAGATGTTAGATAATTTTAAATTTAAGGAAGTAAAAAGTAGATCTATAACTTACTTTAAACTACATCCTTTTAAAGTAAGTTTGTTAATAATGTTAATTTGTTGGGCACCATATATCATAGCTTTCTATCCGATAATTCTTTCTCCAGATCCCAGTTTTCAAATTAGGCAGTTTTTTGGAATAAGAACAAAGTACGCCGATTACGTTCCATTAATCAGTGAAAAAATGCAAATTACTAACCATCATCCAGTAATTCATACATTATTACTTGGTAGTTCTTTATTTCTGGGACATAAAATAGGTAATGATAATTTAGGATTATTTTTATATAGTATAATTCAAATAAGTATTCTATCTAGTGTATTAGCTTATTCTATTAAATATATGATAAAAGATATGAAGTTAAGTACGAAATGGGTCTTAATTTGTTTAGGTATATATGCTTTAGTACCAATATTTCCATTTTATGCGATGAGTGGGGTAAAAGATGTTATTTTCTCTAGTATGGTTATTTTATATTTAATTATGTTACATAAGACATTACATTTAGATAAAGTAACATTTAGGGATGGTTTAAAATTAGTTTTAGTTATGCTATTAGTTATCTTATTTAGAAATAATGGGATATATGTAGTATTATTATCTTTTCCATTCTTAATTATAGCGACTAAGAAATTATGGAAACCGCTTGTAATTATCTTGTTAATAACTGCCTGTTTATCCACAACTTATTCGAAGGTAATACTTCCTTATTTTAAGATAACGCCGGGAAGTATTAGAGAAATGTTATCTATTCCTTTTCAACAAACAGCAAGACTAGTTAAATATCATGAGGAAGATATTTCGGAAGAAGATAAAAAAGTAATTGATAAAGTGTTAGTTTATGATACTTTAGCTAAAAGATATAATCCCGAACTTGCTGATGATGTTAAGAATAAGTTTAATCCGAAAGCTACTAAGGATGATTTAAAGGCTTATTTTGGGGTATGGTTTAAGGGATTATTAAAACACCCTAATACTTATATCGATGCTACAGTAAATAATGTATATGGGTTCTTTTATCCGGAAAAGACTAATTGGTATATTTATCATAATTTTGATAAAAGAATAACGGAGAATGGTTTTGATTATCACTACAATAATCTAGAAGGTTTGAGAAATGTTTTAAGCAGTTATGGTGAAGCATTTCCTTATATTCCAGTAATAGGTTTATTAGTTAATATTGCTATTAATACTTGGTTAGTATTTATTTTAGTTGGGTATATGATATATAAGAAAAGATATAGAGAGCTAGTATTATATTTACCAGCCATTATTTCTATACTAGTTTGTATAGCGGGACCAGCCAATACATATTACCGGTATGCCTTACCTTATATAATGGCCATGCCACTAATGATAGGGTTTGTATTAGAAAAAAGAAAATAGTATAATAAATATATATGAGGTGGACAAATGAAAAAAATTGCAGTACTTATTCCTTGTTATAACGAAGCTAAAACTATAAAAAAGGTAATTAAAGATTATCAAAAAGCGTTACCTGATGCCTTTATTTATGTTTATGATAATAATTCAACTGATGGGACTGATGAGATAGCTAGTGAGGCAGGAGCCATAGTAAGATATGAATATCGTCAAGGTAAAGGTAATGTTATTAGAACGATGTTTAGGGATATTGATGCGGATTGTTACTTGATGATAGATGGAGATGATACGTATCCAGCGGAAAACGCCAAAGAAATGTGTGATTTAGTCTTAGATGGTAAAGCCGATATGGTAATAGGAGATAGGTTATCTTCCACTTATTTTAAAGAAAATAAAAGACCATTCCATAACTTTGGTAATAGAATAGTAAGATGGTTAATTAATAAGTTATTTAAGAATAATATTAAAGATATAATGACCGGGTATAGAGCATTTAGTTATGAGTTTGTCAAAGGTTTCCCGGTTTTATCTAAGGGATTTGAAATAGAAACGGAAATGACAATTCATGCTGTAGATAAAAACTTTAAAATAGTCGAGATACCAGTATCATATAGGGACCGACCAGAGGGAAGTGTATCAAAACTTAATACTTATAGTGATGGAATAAAAGTATTAAAAACGATTGCAACCTTATTTAAAGAATATAAACCAGCGATGTTTTTTAATATTTGTGCCTTTATATTCTTAATAGTGGGTATAGTTATTGGAATACCAGCTTATGCAGGATACTTTGTAACGGGCTTAGTAGAAAAGTTTCCGAGCTTAATAGTTAGTTGCTTTGCAATAATGATAGCGTTACTTTTCTTTGTAACGGGAATTATTCTACAAGTAATAGCTAAAAAACAAAAGCAAAATTATGAATTATATTTAAATTTAATAAAGAAAGATAAATAAGTATGGATAATAAAGTAGAAATATATATTGATGAAAAACAAGATTTTGTAAGTAATTATAATACTAATATGTTAAACCCAGAATTAAAAAATTATGTCTTAGAAGAACTAAGAGGTAGTAATTTAAAAAAAGGAATAAAAATTAAAATAGTCGGTAATTACTTTGATAGTGAAGAGAAAAAACAAGATTTTTTAAAACTTTTTCGAAATGAATTTTCTTTAAGTGTTAAAGATATGACGATGTATTTAAAATATTCTTTAATTGCTTCATTATTTCTAGGTTTATTAGGTATTATATTTATTGTGTTATCAAATGTTATTACGGATTCTATATTTAAAGAAATATTTCTAATTATGGGTTGGTTAGGAGTATGGGAATCAACGGCGAATATTATATTTAATGAAAGTAAAAATTATTTAATTATCAAAAGGTATCAAAGAATAAAAAAAGCGAAAATAATCTTCTAAAATGAAGATTTTTTTAATTTTTTTAAAAAATTTTGCCAAAAAAGAAGGAAATCGCCAAAAAATTGTTAATATATATTTATAGAAGGGCTAAAAAGATATAAATAAATTTATTGCTCCATTTACATAGAAAGTAAAGGAGAATTTATGAAAAAAAAGATAATGAAATTATTAGGATTAATAATTTGTTTTTTAGGAATTATTGTCGAAACAAAAGCAGAAACATTTAAAGGAAGTATGGGGCTTGGAAGTTGGACACCAGTTTATTTAGTAAAAAATGGGGAATATCAACAAGGAAGATTTATAATTAGAAAGGAAGATGGGGCTTTTCTTTATTGTCTACAACCATTTATGGAATTTGATGAAAGCAAAGCCAATTTATATGAAGTTATTGAATCAGAATATGCTAAAGTTTTAAAATTAACGGAAGATGACTGGGAAAAAATAAATTTGCTTGCTTATTTTGGTTATGGTTATGCTGGGCATAGTGATTACAAATGGTATACAATAACCCAGGTTATGATATGGAAAATAGTAGATAAAGAAGCAAACTTTTATTTTACTAATACCTTAAATGGAACCAGAAATGATAATTTGTATGTTAGTGAGATGAATGAATTAAATAGATTAGTAGATGATTATTTATTAAAACCGGATTTTGAAATACCAAAAACTAATTTAGATTTAGGAGAAAGTATTACAATTCCAGATAATAATAAAATCCTTCATAATTATCATATTACTAAGGAAAATAATGTTACAGCGAGAATAGATGGAGATAGTCTGATTGTCAATTCCACGGGAGTAGGTAGTGCTAGTGTTGAACTTGAAAGAACTATTGATGAGGATTTATTACCACCAGTAGTGTACTTTAAAGATAATATTCAAAATGTCTTCCGTCATGGAAAAGCATCTCCGGTAAAGGTAAAAGTAAGTTTAACTTCAGTAGGTGGAGGATTAAACATCCATAAAGTAGATACCAAAGGCAATAGTTTAGAGGGAGTTAAATTTGGAATTTATAATGCCGAAGGTAATGAGGTTTGTACGATTATAACGGATAGTGGAGGAGATGGGAATTGTGATAATTTACCATTAGGAGCTTATACTGTTCGGGAATTAGAAACGATAGAGGGATATGTTAAAAATGATGATACTTATACATTTGAAATAACTAGTGGTACTACTTCGGTTAATTTAGAAATTGAAAATAAAAAAATTACGGGTTTTATTGAAATATATAAAATCGATAAAGAAAATAATAGTGCTAAACCACAGGGAGATGCCAAATTAAATGGTGCTGTATATGGTATATATAATTCTTTAGGAGAAAAAGTAGATGAGTTAGTAACTAATGAGTATGGTTATGCCAAATCGCAAGAACTGGAATATGGAAAATATACTGTAAAAGAATTAAAACCTAGTGAAGGTTATATAATTGATGCAAATACTTATTCTGTTAATATTGATAGTGATGGCATAGTTATTGGAACTACTTCTAAAGAACAAGTTTTAAAATTTGATTTTAAAATGTTAAAAGTAGAAAGTGATGGAACTAGTGGGGTAATTCATACAGAACCTAATGCGGTGTTTGATATCTTTTTAAAGAGTAAAAAACTTTTAGTAGGAACAACAACGACTGATGATGAGGGGAAAGCTAAAATTACTTTACCATATGGAGTTTATAATGTATGTCAGATAAAAGGTAGTGATGAAGCCGGGTTGTCCCCTTGTTTTGAAATAAATATTAGTAATGATGATGTTTCTAAAGTAGTAAATAACGGTTTAGCGAGTGCTAGATTAAAAGTTATTAAGGTAGATCAAGATAATAAAGAGATACCTATATTGGGTATTAAATTTAAAATAAAAAATTTAAATACTAATGAATATGTCTGTCAAACAGTATCTTACCCTAATAAAGAAACTTATTGTGAGTTTGAAACTAATAAAGAAGGTATTTTAATTACTCCATTTCCTTTAGATGCGGGAGATTATGAATTAGAAGAAATGGACCAATATATAGAAGGTTATTTATGGAATCCAGAACCCTTAAAATTTTCTATTAAAACAAATACTAGTTATGAATATGATGAAGAGCTAGGGGCTTTAGTAGAAGTAAGGTTTAATAATACCGAAGTTAAAGGTATGATAGAATTATATAAACTAGGAGAAAAGATAGTGATAAAGAATGGTAAATTTACTTATGTTGCGATACCTCTTCCTAATATAACTTTTGGTTTATATGATGAATTAGGTAATTTGATAAAGGAATATACTACTGATGAAAATGGGTATCTAAAAATTGAAAACTTAAAATTAGGTAAATATATTTTAAAAGAATTAAATACTTTAGATAATTATGTTTTGGATGATAAGGAATATATAATTGAATTAAAATATAAAGACCAATATACACCAGTGGTTACAGAGTCTTTTACTTTAAAAAATTATTTAAAAAAAGGAGACTTAGTATTTAGTAAAACTGATGTTTCTACGGGTAAGGAAATACCTAATGTTAAAATAGAAATATATACTGAAAATGATGAATTAATATTTACGGGTTACACGAATGAAGAAGGGAAGATTATTCTAGAAAATTTATTTGTTGGTAAATTCTATATAATTGAAACTGAAGCAGCGACTGGTTATTTATTAAGTGATGAGAAAGTATATTTTGAAATTCAAGATAATGGTGATGTTGTAAAAGCAAATATGTTTAATGAAAAAATCAAAGGAGATTTAGAATTTATTAAAGAAGATGAAGGTACAAAAGAAGGGTTACCTAATACTTTAATCGAAGTATATGATGCTTTAACTGATGAATTAGTATTTAGTGGTAAAACTGATGAAGAAGGAAAAATTGTCATTAAAGGTTTAGAATATGGGAAATATTATATCTTAGAAAAAGAAGCTCCTATAGGATATGTACTAAATTCGGAAAAAATCTACTTTGAAATATTAGAGAATAATGAGGTAGTAAAAGTTATAATGCAAGATAAAAAAATAACTTCTAAAATTAAACTTCATAAAATAGATGAAAATGGTAATCCTTTAATAGGAGTTAAATTTGATTTATATGATGAAGATGACAATTATTTAGGTACTTATGAAACAGATGATGATGGAAATATAGAATTAGATTTAGAATATGGTATTTATTACTTTATAGAAAAAGAAACTATTTCTAATTATGAACTAAATAGTGATAAACAATATTTTGAAGTTACAAAAGATGGAGAAGTTATTGAGTTATCAGTAGTTAATATTAAGGTACCAGATACTTTAGCTAGTATTGATTATAGTATTATTTTAGGAGGTTTATTATTTGTCCTTAAAAAGAAATATTCTAATAGGTAGTATTATATGTATTTTATTATTAGCAGTTAATGTCTACTCTAGAAAAATAGAAGAAGTAAAAATAAATAATTTTATTTCTTCTAGTAGTAATAAGAATAGTTATAATAAAGATATGATAGGGGTTTTAGAAATACCTAAAATTAATTTAAGAAAAAGTTTATATAGTAAAGAATCTATTTATAATAATGTAGATATAAATTTAGAAATACTTTCTAGTTCGGATTTTCCTGATAAAGAAAACGGTAATGTTATAATCGCCGGTCATAGTGGTATAGGAAGTAAAGCTTACTTTAATAATTTAGTAAAATTAGATATTAATGATATAGCTTATATTTATTATAATAATATAAAATATACTTATAAATTAAATAAAGTTTATGAAATAGATAAAACGGGGAATGCTAGTATTATTAGAAATAAAAATATATCTACTTTAACATTAATTACTTGTAAGATTAATTCTAATAAACAAATAATATATATCTTTAATTTAGATAATTAATATAAAAGTCGGCATTCATTTCTAATCGCCGACTTTTATGTTTTTGATAAATAATTTTAATCAGTAGTAATAGTATATGGACTAGAATAAGAACCAGAGCCATTTAATATTTTAACATTGGAGGTTAGATATAGAGTTGGACGAACTGCATTAGCAGCAAGGGCGCCATTGTTATTAGTCCATCCCGTTTTTTTTATGTTAAACACCAAGTCGTCGGAGTCCGAAACTGGTGATAACACCCATTGATCATAGCTAGAAGTATATAACCAATTTTTTTCATAACAATAAGTAACACTATCATAATCAAATACAGGCGAATCTAGACAAAACTGTCTATCTGTTCCACTATAATTTCCAGCAGTTGCATACCCATAGTCGCTCAGATATATTAATCCAATATATCCATCCCAGTTTGAACTAGCATTAGTGGGTACAATAGTCCCTCTTTCAGCTTCATACCAATCAGATGCTTTGGCAGTCTGACGAAAACTTCCTTCTTGACCTCCTAAATTCCATTTTACTTTTTCTATAATACTTCTAGTATCTTCTGTGATACCTTTTCCATCCTTTAATGCTGTTCCATCATAATATGTAATATTTAATGATGTTTGTAAACTTGCTGTCTTCCAGTTATTTTTACTTCCCCATGCTATACCTCCTATACTATCTGCCCTTATTATTTTTACTAAGTTTTGTTTTTCATATGTTGTTTCTCCATCTTCGGAAACTGATACTACTTTTTCCATATTGTTAAATGCTCCAATAATTCTCCATCTTTCACACGTTTCTTCTGAAGGAGTACTATAATCGTCACAATTAAACCAAATATAGTTATTTGGATTTTCTCCTATATATCTAGAGTTAGAATCTGGGTCATCATTGGCTAACTGACTTATCTCTTCGGGATTGGTTAATAAACATTCAGCCATTGTTTTATTACTACATGATTCTCTATAAAATGGACTTTTTACGAATGATAAAGTACATTTATCGGGACCAGTTGCTGTAACTGTTGCCATCCAATCATTATAATCAAACGTTATAATTGTATTGTTTTCACATTTATAATCACTAAAAACATATCCATCATCTTTATCTGGAAACGCATCTTTTTTTACTCCTTCAATATAAACAGCTAATTGCATATCTTTACTATAGAATTTATCTACAGTAGTATAAATAATTCTTTTGTTATATTTTATTTGATATAAAGCATAACTACTTCCTATGGCTATAACTAACAATAAAGCTATTACACCTAATATTACTTTATTTTTATTTCCTTTTTGAATTTTTCTTAATTCTTTTTCGGGATTAAAAGTTCTCATATCTTGGCTCCTTTTAAGGTATTTGGTAGATACCATTATTATATTAAATATAATAAATATTGAGGTACTTGTCAAGTACCTTTGCGTTCGCTATTAGTTACTTTATATTAAAATGTATCTAGGTGAAAAGTATGAGATTAGTAGCAAATGAATATGAGCCAAAGGATGTATTTCGTATTGCTAGGGAATGGACTAATTTAACACAAGCTGAACTCGGAAAATCAATGGGTAAAAAAGGTAGAGCATGGGCTAAAAATATTGAAAGTGGAAGAAGTAGATACTTTTTTGAAGATTTGCTTAAGATAGCTAAGAAAAATAATATTAAAATAATTTTAGAGAAAGAAAAATAGATTTACAAAAAATAAGTTATTGACATATTTTTAAAATTATTGTATAATCTATTTATAGAAATTGGTTTAGCTCCGCTAGGAGCGGTAGTCAATTTCTTTTTTTGTTAATACTTTTATTATCTTATTATCTCTTTTTAATATAATTTTGTTTACCCATTTTCTTCTTCTAAAAATATCAATAGTTTGATTGATAGCATCTATATTTTTTATTTTTGAATAAGTTAAGTCGAAAATAAATATTGATGCTTGATCTCTTTTATTTTTAACTGCATAATCTAGCGTTCTTTTGCCATTACCTATAATTGTTTTAAGTTCCCATATTTCTTTACCATTTATTTTAAAGTCGCCTAATTTTATACTATCAACTTCTGAAATATTAGGTAAGAATTCAACATCTTTATGTAATTTTCTTTGTATCCATTTAGCTACTGGAATTTCATTAAATTCATGAATAATTTTATTTTTATTGTTTACGTAGTATTTTTTGTTTTTAATTTTTATATATTTAGCATCTTTAATAGTTGCTATTTTATTAGTATTTATATTATTAATAAATCTTTTTGTATCATCTTTACAATATTCATTAATTATCATAAAATTTGATGAAAGTGTTTCTTTGTTTGAGGTTTTTTCTTTTAATTTTATCATTTTTAATTTCTCCTTTGTTTTAACCATTTTTTCAAATAAAAAAATAAATTTAAGTTACTCGTATTTTTCGTACCCTTAAATTTATCCCTCTATAATATATATTAACAATTTTTCTTCAATTTCCTTTTTTTCTAAGGAAATTTTTAAAAAAATAAATAAAAAATTTAGAGTTTAGAAGCTCTAAATTTTTCTTTAATAAGATTTTTATTCTTTATTAAACGTTCATCATTAGGATTTATTTTTAAGGCTTTGTTAATGGCTTTTAGACTAGATGGTAATTTATTGGTATTAAAGTAAGCAATAGATAGTAGGTCATATACAGTTTCATTCCAACTAAATATTTCGTTTATATAAGATTTGGTTTTAGTTTTAATTTTTAAAGCTTGGTTACAATATTTAATAACTTTAGGGTAATTTTTTAATTCATGATAAGTAAGAGCTAGTTCTAAATAGGCATCGCGTAAGTAGGGAGCTTCAATAATTGCTTTTTGATACCAAAGGATTGCTTCATCGTATCTGTTTAAACCTTTATAAGAACGAGCGATGAAACGCATAGAAGCAGCACGTTCATCTTTCCAGGTTGCAGTTGGTAGTTTAAGGTGTTTAATTAAAGTATCAATGGCGTCATTATATCTTTTGTAATACATATATTCTCTGCCTAGATAGTGCATATTACGGTCATCAGTAGGATCTTCTTTAACAGACATTTCTAAAAGAGGAAGATAGGAAGAGCGGGATTTGGTTTTATCGGGATAGTGATTTAAAGTTATTTCATCGGTAAAGAGGATATTTTCTTTGTCTTTGCCGATATAGGTTAAGACTTCATGAACGGGATGAGTCCAAATATAATCATTCCGCGTATGAATTTTTTCAATATAAAAATTAACTAGAGGTTTATTAAATTCATCTAAATGCCAATTGTAGTTATAACCTAATCTGGTAGTATCTTTTTGCCAAATGTTTTCAAGTTTCTTACGCCATCCGGGAAGAAATTGTTCATCCAAATCGGTACATACACAAATATCGGCATCAAGAGGTACTAAAGAGAGAGAATCGTTTCTAGCTTTATCAAAACGCCATACGTCATATTTTTTAGTAGTAACAAAAACATTTTTTTCTTTTAAGAGGTTTACTGTATCATCAGTAGAACCGGTATCTAAAACATAAATACCATCAGCTTCTTGCATTGAATTAACCCAGGTATTAACGAATTTACTTTCATTTTTGGTAATAGCATAAACGTATATTTTTAATTTTTTCTTCATAAAAAAACTCCTTTATATACTATATGTATAAGGAGTTTATTTTAACCAAGTTTAGCAACACTAATCATATTGTAAGCCCACTCTTTAAAGAAGAATGGTTTAGGATGAATACCATCATTATAAATAGGGTTTTCTTGTGATTCTAAGATGAAATTATTATCGATACAAGTAATAGAAAGTTCTTCACACATAGGACGCATTTTTTCATTATATTCTGGAATTAAATCTTTAACATCACTTCTCGTAGCATTAGCTAGTAAATTAGCATAGATTTTAGCTTTAGGAATTTTTTCTTGAATTTCTTTGACACTATTTTTATAAGCGTTTATAAAACCATCAATATTAGCACCATAATTTACCACGTCATTAACGCCGTATTGCATAAATAAGTATTTAACATCCGCCCCATTATTAAGTAAAGTATTTAAGTCTTCAATAGCATATTTTACGGAACGACCTCTAGTCCAAACAACATTATTTTTATTTAAAACATTATAAGCAGTAAGACCTTCCGCAAAAGAGTCGCCGATAACATAAGCATTTTTTTCACTAAATATTTTAGCGGCTCCTAAAAGACGAGTTTGATTAACACTACCTTCAGGAATACTAGATGCTTCGCTAATATTTAACTGACTCATATCATTAATAATGGTAGCAATAGCACTCTTTTTATTTATATTAACTTTTTCTTCTTTAACACTATGAACAGAAAAAAAGATAAATGTTGCACTGAAAGCTAAAGAAAAAGTTATTAAAATTATAAATACTGATTTAACATTAATTTTTTTCATACTTTTTACTCCTATTTTATATTATAGCATTCCTTTATTTTTTTGTATACTAAGAAATTGTGATTTTTTGTTTAACTTTTTTGCCTAACTTGTTAAATAGTATATTTTATATTATAATAAATATATAATTTTTAAGGAGGAGATTATGAAAAATAAAGTAATGGCTGGGACATTCTTATGGATGTTTGTAGGATTACTAGTGACTTTTATAACTGGTTATGTAGTAAGTATTAATGAAAATATGTTTAATAACATATTTAGTGATTGGAGTTATATTATCTTAATAATTTTAGAATTAGTATTAGTAATATTTTTATCAGCAAGAGTATTTAAAATGAGTAAGACAATGGCTAGAATATCGTTTTTGGTTTATTCTTTTGTGAGTGGACTTACTTTTGGTTCAGTATTTGTAGTATATAAATTAACTTCTATCATGTTAATATTTGGAGTAGCAGCTTTAGTTTTCCTAGTATTTGCATTACTAGGTTATTACACAAAGTTAGATTTAACGAAATTAGGTACTTATTTATATATGGTGTTATTTGCTAGTATTATTTGTATAATAGTTAATTTATTTATTAATAATTCGGTATTTGATACGGTGTTATCAGTTATTATTTTAATAATATTCATGGGTATTACAGCATATGATGTGCAAAAAGTTAAAAGTTTAAGTGATAGTAATCTACCAGAAGATAATTTAATGATTTATGGAGCATTAGAATTATACTTAGATTATATTAATATTTTCTTACATTTATTAGAATTATTTGGAAGAGAAAATTAAAAAAAGTCTTAATCGACTTTTTTATTTTGTTTTTTAGTTTTTTTCTTAGTTTGTTTACTTACTACTACAGCATCTTTTATTTCTTCTTTAGGCTTAGTATTTTTTCTTCCTTCTACGACATCAAAGATATAACCAACGATTTCGATACCAGCATATATCATTAAAAGAATACCAATGGTTGATAATACCAAGTTAGATACTAAGATGATATAGAACCCTAAAATAATTAAAAGAATTGATACAATTAAACTACTAACAAAGCGGTTGTCAGTACGGTCCATGTAACTTACAGCATAAATTAAACGAGTGATACCAGAGAAAAGTATCCATGCGCCGATTAAGTATCTTATAGTAGCTTCAATGACTCCTGCTAAGAAAATAAATATTAAAGCTAAAATTATACCAATGATACCAGATATTAAACTAGTATTTAATTTAGTTTTAGTATAAGTGTAAATAGAGTATCCACCATATAAAGCAAATAAAGCTCCACAAATATAAGATATACTTTTTATTACCATATCGGGATTAGTAAAAAGTAATGCCCCTAAAACAAAGACAACAATGGCTGTTAAAAGTGTAGTTTTTTTCTCTTTTGTAATTTCTAATTTCATTATTTTACCTCATTTCTTGTTTTTATTATACATATTTTTTAAAAATATAGCAATAAAAGTTTTGACAAATGTATTATTTTAGTTTAGAATAGAAATAGTAAGGATAGGGAAGAAAAATGGTAGATATAAGATTTAGATATAAAGTAGCATTATCGTGTATAGTCGTAATGATGGTATTTGTAACTATGTCTGGTTTTTCTTACGCTTACTTTACGGCAGAGGTTACTGGTACAGGAAGAGATGTAACTGTAACTACTGAGGGAGTTAATTTAACTTATACAGCCGGAGGAACTAATATTAATTTAACCAATGCTGTGCCTTTGGCAGATTCAGAAGGTTTAAAAAAGGATCCCTATACATTTAGTTTAAAAAATAATAATACTTATGGAGTTAGAGCTTATATATATGTTAGTGTAGATAAAAATTCAACTTTAGCTCCTGAAAATATAAGAGTTGCTTATGCCAAATCAGGAGAATCAATTAGTGAAGCAACAACACCATTCGATTTAACGGAAAAAGATTCTCAAGTTGTTGATCAAAATGCCTTTTCTGCTTCTTATTTATTAGATACAGTTGATATAGATTCAAATGGTTCTATGGAAAATTTCCAATTGTTATTATGGATTAAAGGTAGTTTAAATGAAATTATTACCTGTAATGGTGATGAAGGTGATGGAGAATCAATTTCTTGTGCACCAGATGAGAATTCAACAATGGGAAAAACATTCAATGCTATTGTAACAGTTAAAACAGAACCAAATAGAGATGCGACATCAACATCATCTGGGGAACCAGTTGCTTCACCAGCTGCGCAAGGGGCGATGAATGAACCAGAGATATTTGATAATCCTCAAGAAATTCAAAATACACAACCTGAAGTTACAACTCCTAGTGTAGAGGAAAATGGTACACCAGAAAATACAGTTCCTAATGGAGAACAAGAAGCATTACCGAATGAAAATGAGGTTCAAAATGGTGAAGGTATGGAAGGTCCTTCTGTAGAATAGAAATTATGAAAGAGACTTTTAGAAAATTTAAAAGTAGTATTAATGAAATAGCTAAATATTGTAGAGATAAAAATTTAAAAAGTTTAATTAATTTATTTTTAGAGATGATTTTAATTGTTTTAATTATTACTATATTTAAATTTCCATTTATTCTAATTAGAGATTTTGGGGTAGAATTTGTAACTTCGATGGCGATTCCTATTAATGGTATAGTATTAGGGTTATGGAATATATTTTGGGATTTATCTTATACTTTATTTGGTATATATGTATTTATGAGAATAATTGGAAAAAGATATGAAAATCTAAATAAAAAAATAAAATAAGGGTTGTAAAAATCCTTTTTTTGTTGTAGAATTTTTAGAGTGCGTAAAGAAATGGGGAAGTTTATATGGATAAGATTATTAATATAGCAGTTGTTGCTCACGTTGATGCAGGGAAAAGTACTTTAGTTGATGCTTTACTTAATCAAAATGGCGTATTTAGAGAAAATGAAGTGGTAAATGACTGTGTAATGGATAGTAATGACCTAGAACGTGAAAGAGGAATTACTATTTATTCTAAAAACTGCGCTATAAGATACAAAGATTATAAAATAAATATTGTCGATACACCAGGTCATGCGGATTTCAGTAGTGAAGTTGAAAGAATAATGCGAACTGTTGATACGGTTATATTACTTGTTGATGCGGCGGAAGGACCTATGCCACAAACTAGATTTGTTCTTAAAAAAGCTTTAGAGCAAAATTTAAAACCAATATTATTTATAAATAAAGTAGATAAAAAAGATGCTAGACCGGAAACAGTTGTTGATATGACTTTTGATTTGTTTATGGAGTTAAATGCTAATGATGAACAATTAGATTTTCCAATTGTATATGGAATAGCGAGGGAAGGGAAATCTTCTTTAACATTAGATAAAATGGAAGATAATATTGCACCTCTTTTAGATACTGTTTTAAAGCAAGTTAAACCATTCGAAGGAAATGAAAATGATAACTTACAATTACAAGTATCTCAATTAGATTATGATTCCTTTATTGGTAGACTTGGTATTGGTAGAATTACTAAAGGAATGATTAAAACTGGTGAAGTAGTAAGTCTTGCGAGAAATGATGGTAAGTTAGAAAGTTTTAGAATATCTAAGTTATTTGTTAATGAAGGAATAAAGAGAGTCGAAGTAGATAAAGCTTATTATGGAGATATAGTTATTGTAGCCGGGTGTGCCGATATTTCGATTGGAGATACAATATGTAGTAAAGATAAAATAGATGCCTTACCTCCAATTCAAATTGAAAGACCAACACTATCTATGAACTTTATGGTTAACTCTTCACCTTTTGCTGGTCAAAGTGGAAAATTCTTAACAAGTCGTCATATTAAAGAAAGATTAGAAAAAGAACTTGAAACTAATGTTGGACTAGAAGTAGAAGAGTTACCTGGTACCGATGGCTTTAAAGTAAGTGGTAGAGGAGAACTTCACTTATCAATTCTTTTAGAAAATATGAGAAGAGAAGGTTATGAACTTTGTGTTTCTAAACCTGAAGTATTATTAGAAGAAATTGATGGAGTTAAATGTGAACCTTTTGAAAAAGTAATTGTTAATACGCCAAGTGATTATGCTTCAACTATTATAGCTGATTTACAAGAAAGAAAAGCAACTCTAGAAATGATGACAAATAGTAGTAGTGATGATGGTTATGTTCATTTAGAGTTTATGGCTCCGACTAGAGGATTAATTGGATACCGTAGTGCATTTATTACAAATACTAAAGGCGAAGGAATTATGGTTAGAAGTTTTGATTCTTATAAACCTTATGTTGGTAATATAACGGAAAGAAAAAATGGGGTTTTAGTTTCAATGGAAACTGGTAA
>CANRME010000017.1 GCA_947631655.1 uncultured Bacilli bacterium
TAGTCTCTTTAATTAACTTAATTTTTACTATCTCATTTGGTAAAGCATTCCTTACAAAAGTAATTAAATTATTAACATAACATATTCCTCTACCTTCATTATCGAGTTTTATAATTTCTACTTCCATAACTTCTTCACCTATTCCTATTATACATAAAAATGCTAAACTTTTACATACTAAAAATGGTGAATTACAAATGAATGAAAAAACTTTAAAAAATACCTTCCATAATAGTAGTGACTTAATTGTTAAAAAAATTAAAAATGTTTCTATTTATTATCTTGAAAGTTTATGTAGTAGTAATGCCATTAATGATTTTATTTTAAAACCCTTAGCTTTAGAAAAAACTATTCCTAATTTAGAAAAGATTCTAGCAGGACCCAATACCATTAAAATTAAAAACCCCAGTGATGCTCCTTACTACTTAGAAAATGGGTTTACCATTGTTTGTAAACATAAAAGTATTTATGCTATTGAAACTAAAGCTCAAATTATCAGAAGTGTTGCAACCCCCGAGACCCAACAATCTATTTATGGACCAAAAGATGCTTTTACCGAAAATATTCAAACTAATTTAGGTTTAGTAAAAAGACGTATCAAAGAAGAAAATTTAATTAACAAAGATTTTTTTGTAGGAAAAAGAACTAAAACTAAAGTAAGTTTATTATATATTAAAGATATTGCGGATTATAAAATAATAATTACTTTAGCGGAACGAATTAATAAAATAAATATCGATGGCGTTATTGATTCCTCTTCTTTAGCTCATCTAATTTTGGGTGAAAATAAAACTCCCTTCCCCATGGTCCATTTAATCGAAAGACCGGATTCCGTATCCTCGAGTTTATTAGATGGTAAAATAGCGATTTTAGTAGATAATTCTCCCTTTGCTATAGTCCTTCCGGCTTTTTTCTCCGACTTTTTAAATCCTCCATCTGATATTTACAATAAAAGTATTAATGTTAACTTTATTAAAATAATTCGCTTCTTATCTTTTTTTATCACTATTTTATCACCTGCCATTTATGTCGCTTTAATAAATTATAACCAGGAAACCATTCCCTTAGCCTTACTTATTAATTTTGCTACCCAAAGAGATGGCGTTCCGTTTCCCGCTCCCATCGAAGCCTTAATTATGTTAATCTTATGTGAAATCCTCCGCGAAAGTGACCTCCGTTTCCCCTCTAACTATGGTAGTTCCATTTCCATTTTAGGAGCTTTAATCTTAGGGGATGCCGCCGTTAATGCTGGCATTGTAAGTCCTATTATGATTATTGTTATAGCCATCACCTTTATCACGGGTTTAATCTTTAACGAATTTGAAATGGTTAACTCCACCCGTATCTTTCGGTTTATCTTTCTAATTATGGCATCTTTCTTTGGTTTATATGGTACTACTATTATGGTTATCTTACTATTCTTACACTTAGCAAGTTTAAAACCATTAGATATTTCCTATACCTACCCGCTAGCACCTTTTGATAAAAACTATTTTTGTGAAACCGTTTATAAATCCCCTATCAAAAAAGATAAATTTCGCAGTAGATTATTTGCTAAGAAAAATATCCGTAGACAAGGAGACGAGTCATGAAAAAAATTATCTTAATTTTCTTGCTGCTTTTAACTACTGGTTGTTACGACTTTAAAGAATTAAATAGCTTAGCTATTATTGAAGCCATCGGTGTCGATTACCAAGATGATGAATACATCGTTACATTTGAAATCTTAAACGATAAAAAACTCGAAAACACCAATATTGATAACTCACGTAAAACAACTTTAGTAACTACTAAAGATAAAAAATTTGTTAAAGCTTTCGAAGATGCTATTAAAGCAACTCCTAAAGATGCTTACTTCTATCAATTAAAATTATTACTTATTACCGAAGACTTAGCAAGTCATGGTATTGAAGATATAACTGACTATTTAATCCGCTTACATAAAGTTAATAAATCTTTATATATGGTTATGGTAGATGATACGACGATCCCTGACCTTTTAGCTTTAAACATTGATAATGAACCGGTAATATCTACAGCCATCTTAGACTTAATCTCCAAAAATCCTAAACTTTCTCCTGTAAATACTAGTGATTCCTTTGACTTAATGCTTAATACCATTTTAAAAAAAGGTAGTGATATAGCTATCCCATCTGTCAAACCCGAAAATGATACTATTGCTTTATCTACTACTAAATTATTTAATGACTACCACTATACTGGCTCTCTAACCGAAGAAGAAACTAAAACTTACTTCTTATTAAAAGATAGTGTTTATGATATTTACTATGAAGATGGACCTAATACTATTGCTATCTATGATAATAAAGTTTCTTATGATTATGATAATGATACCATAACAATTACTTTTAAAGCTGAAGGATCTATTAAAACTATCGACGAAAAATATGACTTAAGAAATAGTAATACTTATATTTCTCTAAGTAAAGAATATAGTAATTTAATTAAAGAAGACATCTTATCATTAATTAAAGCAAGTAAGGAAAATAATAGTGATTTTTTAGGTTTAGGTACTTTAGTTTATAATAAAACTCCTAAAAGTTATTATGATGGTTGTGGTTTTGCTAAAAAAATTGTTGTCAAAGCAAATATTAATGTTAATCGTAATGGTTTAGTATATGAGGTGGTTAAATGATTACCAAAAGACAATATAAGTTTTTAAGTTTTTTCTTAACTAGAGGTTTATTTTTAGGTACTGGTTTTTCTCTTATGTTAAACTCCTCTGGCCCAGATACTCTAATTGCTAGTATTCTAGGTATTATTTTAGGTTTTATCTTTATTACCATTTACTACCAAATATATCAAAAGAAAAACCCTCTTAAATTAAATATTCTAAATAAAATCCTACTCTTATTATTAGTAATTATTATTCTAAATGATGGCCTTTTTTGCTTAACTACTCTAATTAGTTCTTTCTATCTAATTAAAACCCCTCCTTTTTTAATTACTAGTTTTCTTACTATTGTAATTTTCGTTTCTTCTAAAAAAGGTTTAAATACTTTTGCCCGAGTGGCGGAACTCTTAATGCCCTATGCTGTTTTATTAATTTTTATTAAAACCATTAGTTTTTTCCCTATGATTAAAACCGGTAATTTCTTTCCCATCTTAAATGAAAGTATTCCCGGTATTCTAAAAACTATTTTAATTATGGCATCCCTTACTGCTATTCCCCAAATCCTACTTCTTAGCACTCCGAAAGAAAAACTAACCTTCAAAGATTATAGTATAGGTTACCTTCTTGGCAGTATTTCAATTATCTTACTTATCATTCCTATTATTGGAGTATTTGGGTTCCCTCTTGCTCGTATCTATCGTTCTCCGGAGTATATGATTTTAAAAAAACTTAATTTAATTAACTTCCTAGAGCACTTAGAAAACATTTTTTCTACTTCTTGGATTATTGATATTTTTATTCTAGGAGGTATGTGTAGTTATATCTTTAATGACAAGATTATTGAAAAGAAAAGTTTAGCTAAATATTTAACTCCTCTTTTCTTAATTGGTATGACTTTTCTCGCTGTTTTTGTAACTAGTCATTACCCTATTGTCTTATTCTTATATAATAATTCTTATTTAATTTTATTAATTTTAACTTTCTTATACTTATTATCTTTAATTCTAAAAAAGAAGAAATCTAGCACTTGATTTCTTCTTTTACTTTACCATCCAGGGAAAAACTCTTAGCATCCGTTATAATAACTGGTATTATTTTTCCAATATTATCTTTATCGCCTTCGATATTTACTAATTTCATTTCTTCGGTATATCCTACTATTTTATCTTCATCTTTTTCACTAACACCTGTAACTAAAACTTTAACCTCTTTATTTAAATATTTTAAATTGCTTTCTTTCGAATACTTATTTACTAGTTCATTTAATTTATATAATCTTTGTTCTTTTACTTCTATTGGAGTATTATCTTCCATTTTCGCTGCTGGTGTTCCTTCTCTTGGGGAAAAGATAAATGTAAATGCTCCATCAAACTTACAAGTATTTACGACCTCTAATGTATCGTTAAGGTCTTCTTCGGTTTCACCGGGAAATCCAACAATAATATCTGTTGTAATCGTCGCATTCCGAACTTTATTTTTAATTTTATTAAATAAATTTAAATATTCTTCCTTTGTGTATCTTCTTCCCATTAATTTTAATATACGATCACTACCACTTTGAAGCGGTAAATGAATATATGGCATAATATTATCATACTTAGCAATTGTATCAATCATTTCATCAGTAAAGTCCCAAGGATGTGATGTTACAAATCTAACTCTTGCAATTCCCGTCTTTGCAACACTTTCTAGAAGTTTGGCAAAAGATATTTCTCCTTCTAAATCTTTACCATAAGCATTAACGTTTTGTCCAAGTAGTGTAACCTCTTTATATCCTTCTTTAACTAAGGCATCTACTTCCTCAATAATATACTTGCTTTTTCTACTTCTTTGGCGACCTCTCGTATAAGGCACGATACAATAAGTACAGAATTTATCACAACCATACATAATATTTACCCAAGCAGTAATTTTACTATCTCTTTTATATAAAGTATTTTCATATACTTTACCTTCAATACTATATACATCTATATCTTGATTACCTTTAGCATTCATAATCATATTTGGTAAGTCATGAATATTATGTGTTCCAAAGACAATATCAACATAAGGGTATTTTTGTTCTATTTCCGAAACTACTCCTTCTTCTTGACTCATACAACCCCCAATCGCCACGATAATACTTGGGTCTTCTTCTTTTAAATGTTTACATCTTCCTAAATATCCAAATACTTTATCATGCGCATTTTCTCTTATCGCACATGTATTTAACACGATAACTTTCGCTTTTTCTAAAGTATCTGTCTCTTCTAAACCTAAATTTTCTAAATAAGCCCTTATTTGTTCACTATCATGTACATTCATTTGACAACCATAAGTTCTTAAAAAGTATTTTTCGCCATTAAATAATTTATTTATTTTATTATCATATTCTAAATATTCGGTTTTAATAGTAGTTCTTTTTCTTGCTTCAATCATATTAGGTTTCATAATATCACGTCCTTGCTTAAAGTATTATATCATTTATTTTCTCCAATGAAAATTACTTTTTATCTAAACTACATTAATTAAAAATTCTACTACACCCATATCACCAATCTCGGTATCAGTTACATGATACGAGAAACTATAAATACCTGGTTCATTAAAAGTATAAGTTATATCCTTTTTTTTAAATTCCTCTTCAAGCCATCCTACATCATTATCAAACGTTGCATCAGCTTTTTTGACAATAAGATCCGTTTTACAAGGCCCTTCGCCACCATCCTTATCTAAAGTAAAGGTAATTGACTCTCCTACTTGGGCATCTAATCTTCCGATATTAGAGTCATCATTTTGGAGTAAAAACTCAGTTGACCTAACAGTTACTCCTTTAGCACTCATCACCGCATATACTTCTTTGTAAGCTTGAAAATCATAGAAACCATCTTTAGCATAAAGGGCTTTATAATAATTTTTAGCATCTGCTAATGGTCTACCAAAAAAGTAATTATTAGAACTACTTCCGCCATCATCACCTTGTGCATCTAAAATATAATAAGTTCCCCCAGCATTAATTAAATTTAGTAAATGTCCCCCACCACTACTATTAATAGCATGATTAGAATAAGTTTCAAAACCAACTCTTCTTGTTAAAACTAATAATAATGATGCATAATCATCACATACCCCATTTTTATATTCTAAAGCTTGTAAAGCATAATAAACTATTCTTGTTGCATTACCTTTATAATTTAAATACCCTAATTTATCAAACATATCATCCATATTAATAGTATTATGAGAAGTACTATAATACATATTTTTAATAACATAATTATAAATAGCTACTAACTTATCATAGTTACTCATACTAGGATTAATTATACTATTAACAATCGCATCGATTTGATTATCTAACGGTTCATATCTTGTCTTCATAGGATTTAAACTAACTTTATTTACTGCATCTTTAAAACTTTGACTACTACTAACATTATTACTAGTACTAGAATTATTAGTAGCAGGTTTAGTAGTAGTTGTTGGTTGTTGCATAGCAGTTTCAACTTTTTCCTCTTCCTTTGGCTCTTCTACTACTTCCTCTTCTTTTGGTTCTTCTTCTGTTACTTCTTCTTCCTCTATTTTCTCTTCTTCTTTTACTGCTGGTACTTCTTCTTTAGGAGTTTCCTTTTTAGAACTAAAATACTTACTTTCTAAAAATAAAGTAACAACTAAACCAATCAATAATAAAATTATTAAAATAATAATTATTATTTTTTTCTTAGATTTATTGGTTTTATCTATTTTTTCTTTCTTTTCTTTTTTCTCTTTTTTAGCCATTACACATACTTCCTTCTTTGTATTAAAATAATTATATATCTGCAAACTTGTGTTCGTCAAGAGTTTTTTAAATTTTCTAAAGAAAAAAGTAAGTTTTTTACTTACTTACTACCAAAAATAAAGTCTTTATTAACTAAATAATATTCTACACCCGAATATACTGATAAAATAGTTGCTATACTTATTAATGCTTCATCTAACCAAATACCAAACATTTCAAATGGTAAGTTATAGAATAACGCTAAAGTAACCCCAATTAACATACATATCGTTTTAATCTTACCAGGCCAAGAAGCTGCAATAACTTTTCCTTTACTACTACTAGCCATTCTAATCGCATCTACTACTGTATCCCTAGTTACAATAATAACTGGTATTAATACAGATATCATATTATTATAAGCTAAAATAATTAATACCCCATTTACTAGTACTTTATCAGCTATCGCATCCATTGTTTTCCCAAAATCTGTAACCATATTTCTACTTCTCGCAATATATCCATCTAGAAAATCCGTTACGGAAGCTATTAAGAAGAATACTCCTGCTAATATATAATTTAATTCAATAGGTGTTGTTTTAACCTCAAATAATACTGGCCATGTAACACCTAATTGGTACCAAGGAACTCCTATTAATATTAAAACAATAACTGATAATATAAGTCTTGCTACCGTTATTTTATTTGGTAAATTTAATTTCATTTCCTATCTCCTATCTA
This sequence comes from uncultured Bacilli bacterium, assembly GCA_947631655.1. Classification (GTDB taxonomy): domain Bacteria; phylum Bacillota_I; class Bacilli_A; order RF39; family UBA660; genus CALWAM01. The sequence continues at coordinate 7,119 of CANRME010000017.1, forward strand.
ATAACACTTACCGCTTTCGTCTTAGTAGTATCTATCGTAATTTGTTTAACCGCCCAAAATATAACTAATGCTACTAATACCGCAATTATAATATATACCCAAATAATCTTTTTACTTTTAACATTTACTTGTTTAGTATAAGGGGACGCTATCTTTTCTTCTTCATCTTCTTTTTTTTGTTGCTCCCGCATTTTTTCTTCAATCTCTTTAATCGGTATTTTAGATGTATATTCAAATAAGTATTCATTAAACTTATCTACCATCTTCACCGCATCCAACCCTAAATATTTAGCATAAGAAGCAATATACTCTTTTAACTCAAAAATATCTTTAAAACATCCAATATTCCCCGCTTCGATATTAGCTAGTATTAATGGTTTGATTTCTAAGTCTTTCCCTGCTTCTTCTAAACTAATACCATTATCTTCTCGTGCTTCTTTTAAGGTCTCACCTATCTTGTTTATAAAAACACATCCTTTACCATAAATATATTATTATCAAAAAAATAAATTCAAATAAGCCATGTTCTGTACCACTAAAGTGGCGACAAATATTTATCTACCTATAAAAGGTCCTTATTCTAGTTTTATTCCCAAAATAAGACTCCCCTACCAAATTTGGGTTTCTCGCTTGTGGGGTTTACCACGTTCCACTTACTAAGTTTCCCTAGTAACTCGTCTCTTTGGCACTTTTATACCTACTTTAACCATTTAAGGTTATTTCGAGAGCCGTTAGTTTTCACTACCTAAGGTTATTTATTCCCTTAGCACAATCACTACTTCCATCACAGAAAGTGCGAGCATGGACTTTCCTCTATATAACTAGTATATAGCATTTGTCTATGAATCTATTTTCCAAATACGATTTTTTCAAGTTGAGATAATCTTCTTAAAATATCAACATTACTAGTACCTTCATTAGCACTACTTTCGGCAGCTTCTAAATTAGTTTTCATTCTTCTAATCTCTGCTTCTAATCTCTTAATTTCTAAATGTAATTCATCATTTTCTTTAACTAATCTTTTATTAGCTGTTTCATAAATAGTATAATCTTTAATAACACTATCTAAGAACTTATCTACTTCTTGTGGACGATACCCTCTAGCATCAATCTTAAATTCTTTCTCTAGAATATCTTGTGGTGTTAATTCTACTTCTTCAATATACATATTACTCACCTTCTTTATTCCCCTTTTTACAATTAAATTATATAGTATTTTACGTATTTAGTCAAATAACTCTTTTATAACTCATCAATTACCACACTACAACATCTTTTTAAATTATACTTATTATTTTATTTATTAAAGCATTACATATATCTTTATCATTTATTAAGGTAATGGAAAATGTTTTATACCCTATTCGATTAATACTTGTTCCACAATGATATACTTCTTTTTTATCTAAGATAAAATATCTATCATGAAAAGTATTATCATATTTAACACTCAAATTATGATATTGTTTATTATACTTTTCAATATCTTGTCTAGTTAATAAATTATTTGCTTTAGTTATTATTGTTACATTTATATTTAACCTTTTAATAATATCTAATAAAGTATTATCAGCATAAGCATCAATTATAATTAAGTTATTTTTAGCTCTTTTAAAAATATCTAATATTTTAGAATAAGCATCAAATATTTGACCATCAAAGTATATTTCACTAATCTTTTGTTTTTCATTCAATTTATTAAATGACTCTTGTAATAATTTAATATTTTGGTCATGTTCAATAACTTTTGTTTCAATGTTAGAAATTCTTAATTCATTATTATTGACGTAATGTCTCAAATGAACAAAAGCTCGCATTATATCAATGCTCATTTGGGTGGCAACATCTGTTCTTAATACGGAAGCTAGCATGCCAACACCTTGCTCTGTAAAAACATAAGGTAATTTTCTTATTCCTCCATAAGTATTTAAACTTGAAGTCCCAAATTGGGACTTCAAGATTTGATATTCATCTTTTGTTAATTGAAAATAAAAATCTTTTGGAAATCTTTCTTTATTTCTAGTTACTGCTTGATTAATTGTTTTAGTTCCATTTTTGCATTCATAAAGCCTTGCCAAATCAGAATCAAGCATAACTTGTTTACCTCTTATTTCATAAATTAAATTTTCAATTTTAGTATTACTTATTATTAATTCATTCATTTATAAACCCTCCCATATTTTCTACTTGTAAAGTAATTATACATTAGCAAACTAGTGTACGTCAAGATGTCTATATAAAAATCTTAAAAAACTATACTATCTCATATTCTCTACTAATAATTCTTTTATCACTACAATATTCCATAACAAACTTATTATCTTTCTTAACTATAATAATACCAATAGTTTTATCTTGATACACAGTTTTTAAATTCTTATCTATATAATTCATATATACTTCTACCTGACCTATATGTTCTTTCTTTAACTCTGTTACTTTAAGTTCTACTACAACATAACAATTATATTTAATATTATATAAAAGTAAATCAATATAATTATAAGTATCTCCTATTTTAATTTTATACTCACTATCAACAAAACTAAAATTATTCCCTAACTCTTTCATAAAAGAAGTAATATCTTCTAAAATTAACTTATGTAATATCTTCTCTGATATTATTTCTTTATTACTATTATTTTTGATAATTATTGGGTTTTTAATAAAATCTTTAACACCAGTTTCTTTCTTTTCTATTAACTTATTCTTAGTATTATCATCTAATCTTTCATATTCCTTAGATTTTATTCTTTCTCTTAATTTCCTTTTAGATAAATTTAAAGTTTCACAAATACTAATATAATAATTAACTTCATTAACATTTTTTAAAGGTAATAATTCTACATAATGACTCCATGTCAATTGGTGCGCCACTGGTGCACCTTTTTCAATCAAACTATAAAATTGACGCATTCTCTTTAAATTTGTAGTATTATACTTTTTACCAACTTCTTTAACTAATTTAATTGAATACATACCAATAATATTATCACCATAATGTGACCCAGCCTCAGTAAGCATCTTACCAACATTATAATATGTTTCTAAATCTCCTTTATTTTTAGAATAATCTTTAACTTTTCTATTTATTTCATTATTTATTAATTCATTTTTAATCTCATTATAATAATCCATTCCCATAACCTCCTATAAATTACATAATGGCTCAGCATCAATTAGCGCAACACTATCACACCATTTAAAACTTGATTATTAGTATATTTTTATTTCAATTAAATTAGTTAACAGTATAATATATTTCACTATTTACTCTTATTGATACTTCATTACCTACATACATAAAGCCCTTACCCAATAAAAATTCTTTTAAATGCCTTATTATTTCTATTTTTAAATCTTTTTTTTATATCTCATTATACATTTTTTCTTCTAATTCCTTTTCTGTTATATTTTTTACTTTTTCTATAAATTCTCCTCCCTATTTTTTACAATAAAAAATAAATTTAAGTTTTATATTTTTATACCCTTAAATTTATCCTTCTATTAATATATATTAACAATTTTTCTTCAATTTCCTTCTTTTTTGAAAAAATTTTTTAAAAATTACATCCTAATTGATATATTTTATTCCATAAAAAAAGCTCACTATTTCTAGTGAACTTTATTTAAACTATTTTATTAGTTTTCTCTTTTTTTAAGAGTTGCAATTCCAGCTGCTGCGATTGCTAAACTTATTCCGCCCATTGCTGCAACGCTTGTTACGTTGTCTAATGTGTTTGGGTTGTCTAGATCTTCGTCAGTTGTTCCAGGATCTGTTGTACCAGGTTCTTGTGTTCCAGGAGTTACAGTTCCAGGATCAGTACCAGGAGCTGGAGTTGTTGGAATATCTTCACTTGGTTCAGCACCTAAATCTACTTCAACTAATGTAAGTTCAATTGTTACATCTTTATTAGCAACCATTGTAAATACATCTAGTCCAGTAGTACCATTAGATAGTTTGTATTCTACACCATATCTATGAGATTTTGAATCTGGTTCTATACCATTCATAGTATAGAAGTCTCCATTTTCATCATAACCACCAATTCCAAGTAATTGTAATAAATCAACTTGTGAACCAGGAGCGGCTTTAATAGTTTTAAAACGAGTATAATTAAATTCGTCTAAACCACCAATGTTAGTTACTTTAATAGTAACAGGTTTACCAACTATTTTATTACCATCCTTATCAGTACCTTCCATAGCTGTTCTTTCATCAACTGCACCATCTTGTAATGGTGTTGCATCTTCTCTTGCTGGAATAAATGTACCACCCTTAACATAATTAGTCTTAGCATTAGATAACCATACTACTGCTGTAGCATCATCACCAGATTTAAAAGTACCTCCAGTAATAGAAATTTCTTTTAAATCATCATTATTGCTACCAGTATATTTTGCTTCATAAATAGCATTACCATAAGCTGATTCAAGAGTACCTCCAGTTACATATAGTTCAACTTGTCCTACATATGGAGCACCACTAATATCATCAGAAACAATTCCTACAGCTGCACCAAAACTAAGAGCATATCCTGGTGTTGTATTCGTTGGTAAATCAGCATGAGCACCAGTAGCGCTTAAAGTACCTCCACTAATAGTTACTTTACCACTTCTAATGTTCATTACATCAGTACCAGTATAAGTACCTGACTTAATTTCCCATACAGCATAACCAGCTGAATACATAGCTATACCATCAGAAGTAAATGTATTACCTTCTAAAGTTATTGTATTAAGCGCGTTAGCTTGTTTTGAAACATTACCATTTACAGATAACGCAAAACCAGCATTATCAATAGTAGTGTTAGTAATAGTTACTTTAACGTTTTTAGTTCCATGGACACCAGCATCTGCAGCATTATCTCCAACTAAAACACTAGCACCAATAAATTTAGAATTATCTACTTTAATAGTACCACCATCATTAACTGCTCTAACAGTAGCAGTATTGTTGGTATCTACAGCACCTTTAAGAGTTACTTCATCAATTACTAAAGTACCTTTACCATCAACTACAAATACTTTTACATTAGCACTACTAGTACCAGTTGCATCAACAGTACCATTTTTAATAGTTAAACTTACATTATTACCAACTTTTACACTATTTGCAGTACCAGTAATAGTTAAAGTTTTACCATTCAAATCAAGTGTTTTAGTACCAACAACTGTAACATCACTAGATAAAACTAATGAAACATCAGTAGTTAATTTACAATCTTTAACTTCAGATTCAGCAGATTCTAAACAACTTCTAAGTGTTGTATCATTTGTAACATCACCAGCGACAACACCCGTAGCCGCCATCAACATTGCAACAACTCCGATTGCAAATAAATAAAAGCATAAGGAGGAACTCCTTTTCTAATTGTTTTTTGAAAATTAAAAACAACATATCTCCTTTCAGGGTGGGGATAAGAAAAGATATTATGATAATAAAGAAATGTCAATACTAAAAAATGGTAATTTTTACATTTTCTGCAGGCGCCGGCGCCGGCGCTAAGGAAAAAGGGGAAAAAGCAACTCGGGATGAGGGTTTCTAGCGGAAAAACTTCCCTTGCCTTTTTAAAATGCTTTTACCCATTATTATATGCAAACTAAAGGGTTATCTCCAAAACGACTTATTGTCGTTTTGCTTTTTCCTTTTTTTATTTCTTTTTCCTTTTTCTCTTTTTTCTTTATTTATTTTATTTTGTTTTTCTTTTTTTCGGGTGGTGTTTGCTTTTTCTTCTTCTTTTGGAGGGGCGCGAGAATCTCCTCATACGTAATTCCGTGAGCGTAGGTATACTTTCTTTGATAGTTGTCCCAGCGCTCGGCGAGGATGGTACTACGCTTGATTACATCGAGCGCTGCGGCCACGTCTCCCTCATAACCTCTTTTTGCAAAAGTCTCCTTAATCGCTTTTCTTAAATTTTCCTTATTAATATTATCACCATAAGTATTATATATTAAATAAATATCGTAAAAGTCTCTCATTCTACTATTTAATTCTAACCTACTTAAAATAGTTTCAAATTTTTCAGCTAATACCGTCTCAATATTATAAGCCCATATATTAATAATTTCATCACCTAGTATAGGTTTATACCTATATACTATCTCCTTAGGTGTTATAGGATCCCCAGTAGCTATATCAATATGAAACTTCTCTTTAATATTCTCCAAAGCTACACATAACTCTACTCTAAAACCACCATATTCATCTTCATCCTTTATAGAATTGATACCTAAATAGTCAATCTTAACATTATCATCTAAATCAATGTTAATTATCTCTTTAACCATTTTAACAATAGTTTCCTCATTAAAATTAGCATTTTTAAATGCTGTATCTATATCTTGAGTAAATCTATTCTCTATACCAAATAAAGTACTTAAATAAAAGCCACCTTTTAATATAAAATTATCTTTATATTTAGACTTAGATAATCTTTCTATAAATCTATCAAACATATATATTCTTAATATAGTATTAAAATCTACATTTCTTTCTTTAGCTATATTTCTTAATTTAGCTTTTAATTGCATACTATTCATAAAATACCTCTAAATATTCTGTAACTTCTTTTAATATTCCCATTTTATCAGCATAATTAGATAATCTTACTAAATCTTTATCTTTTCTTTTAAGATATTCTCTTATACTATATTTAACATGTTCTATATCTAATCTATTCTTAGATCTAATAATATCACATATACATCTTTCCATATCATATGTTCTAACTATATTACCCATCGGAGTTTTTATTTCTACAAGTCCTAATTCATATATATCTTTATTAACATAAAAAACATTATGCTTTTTAAGTTTATAATTATAATAATTTTTAGGAACTGTAATATCATACTCTTCATTAGGAGCTTTAATAGATAAATTATGAAAATATAGTGCTGTCATATGAGAATATATAACATTAGGTAATTCTAAACTAAGAATATAATAACTATCTTCTATTATATTAGCATCAATATATATACCATTCCCTACTCGTTCAATTAATCCATTATCATGCATAATTTTAAGATACATTCTATGTATTTTAAGATTATTTAATTCTTTAGTAGTAATATAACCTTTATTTTTATTCATAATTTTTTTTATTTCTTCTATCTTATTCATATCTTCCTCCTTGACAAATCTAATGAAATTTTAACATTTATCATTAATTTTGTCAATATGAACCCACAAAAAAGCTCACTATTTCTAGTGAACTTTATTTAAACTATTTTATTAGTTTTCTCTTTTTTTTAGAGTTGCAATTCCAGCTGCTGCGATTGCTAAACTTATTCCGCCCATTGCTGCAACGCTTGTTACGTTGTCTAATGTATTTGGGTTGTCTAGATCTTCGTCAGTTGTTCCACCTTGGTTTTCTGATCCTTGATTCTCTGAACCTTGGTTTTCATCAGTACCAGGAGTTGGAGTTGGAGCTGGAGTAATTATTTCTTCACCTAATTCAGTATCTTTAGAAACTTCAACTATTTCAAGTTCAAGTTCAACATCTGATTCAGGCATTGTAAATGTTGTTAATCCAGAAATCTTATCACCAACAGCTCTTGCTTTAGTAGCAATTTCTGTTAGAACATATTTTACAGCAAACCTGTTGCTTTGACTATCAGGACTACCAACTAAATTTATTAGGCTTATTAAATTAACTACAGAACCAGCAGGAACTTTAAGTGAAGTCGAATTAGCAGTAGGAACTTGATATCCGAATCCAACAGCTTTTGTAACGTCAGCAGTAACTTTTACATTACCTTTAATTTTAATAGTATATTGTTTTCCTACTACAACATTTCCATCTTCATCAGGTTCTGCCTCTACATAACCATCTGCATAAGCATCATCCTTAGTAAATGCTTGATGATTATCTCCAGGAACATAAGTACCACCTGTTACATATTCTTCTTCATTTGTGATATTAATTACGTTGGCACTATCGCCACCTATGAAAGTACCATTTGTAATAGAAATAGCTTCAAAAGGACTAGTACTACCACTTGTTAATTCATAAATAGCACTACCATCAGCAGCTTTAAATGTACCACCATCAATAGTTAACTCAACAGCACCTGCATAAGTACCAACGGTTTCAGCTACAGTTACAGCAGAACCAGTTGGTGTTGTTCTACCTAGTGTATTAGATTGACTGCCATTATAAGTACCAGTAGCTTCGAAAGTACCTCCAGTAATATTAAATTTACCACTTCTAATATTTAATGCATCATAACCTTTATAAGTACCTGATTCAATGTCCCAGTTAGCATAACCAGCAGCATAAATAGCAGGTGATACAACATTATTAGTTACTGTAAATTTGTTATCTTTTAAGGTAACAGTATTATCTTTACTTGTAACAGTACCATTAACAGTTAATGCATAAAATTTATTGTTAATAGTAGTTCCAGTAATAGTTACATTAGCACCATTAGTATTTGCACCATTTGAAGAATCACCTACAGCTACAACAACATTAGTAAATGTTGAATTAGTAACTGTTACTGCAGGACCACCATTAAGTAATCTAACAACTACTGGTGTAGTACCTGTGTTGCCTTTAACGACAACATCATCTAATGTTAAAGATGCTTTGCCATCAGCTTCAAATGCATTTGCGCCCATAGCAACGCCTGTTGCATCAACAGTACCATTTTTAACAGTTACATTAACACGACTTGTAGCAGCTCCAGCAGGTTTAACAATAATCTTGTGGCTACTCATATTTAAAGTCTTATCATTTAAATCAATGACAACATCTCTAGTAATTGTTTCATCAGCAGCTAAACTAGCACTAGTTAATAAAGTACAAGTAGTTTCTTCTCCTTCAGCTAAGCAAGCACTTAATGTAGCATATTTTTGACCTGAAGCACCTTGAGCTTCATAAGTAGTAGCATACACACCCGTAGCCGCCATCAACATTGCAACAACTCCGATTGCAAATAAATAAAAGCATAAGGAGGAACTCC
>CANRME010000018.1 GCA_947631655.1 uncultured Bacilli bacterium
TCCTTACATCTTTCTAACTCATTTTTAATAAAATTAATACTAAAATTATATTTATCTAAATCACTTTTATTAGCTAAATTAACTATATATGGTGCATGACAAATAACATTATCGATATTAATATTATTTTCTTTCATAACTTCATGAGCTTTTAAAGTTAAATCCTCATCTATATCTTTTCTTATGGTATTTGTAGGAGCTCCCGTATAAAACATAAATGTATTAGCTCCATAACTTAATGCTTCATTTAAACTTCCCAATAATCCATCTTTGCCATAAGATACATGACTACCTATTATTAACATACTTCCACCTCATATTACTTAAATATTATATCATAAAACTTTATTAAATAAAATTATGTTCTTAATTTACCACTTGAAAATAAGCCTTTTTTATGTTAATATGTATTTAATGAAAGAAATTTCATAAAATAATAAAAGGAACACATCAATTTTTTCATGTTGAGTGTTGCCAATAAATTGGGTTCACCTAAATCATTTATGAGTTAGGTGGTTTTTTATATTAAGATTATAAATAATAATCCAATAAGCAAAAGGATAATTATAACTAATGAAAAGATTAAACAATCTTTTTTTGTCACATTAACCACCGCCTTTCATAAAAAGCGGCAACCACCCAACTATTGATATGTTCCTATAGATAATTATACTTTAGTTTACAAGAAATAACAAGTTATTTATTGCAAAAATATTGATTTTTATAAATTTGTATGTTAAGATGTATGTAGTGAAAGAATTTCATAAAATAAAAAAGGAGTATTCATTGTTGCATGTGAATGCTACCTTATGAAGGGCGCACTCTCGAATGCTTTTTAGAGAGTGCTTTTTAATACTTTATTGCAATCACTAGGAATGCAAGAAGAATTAAAATAATACAGATGTATCGACAAAGTTTAATAATATAAACTCGTTTCTTCATCATGTACTACTCCTTTCAATAGAAGAATAAAAAGAAAGGAGATAGCACTCACATAGAATACTCCTGAAATCAATTATATATCGATTTGCAAAAAAATAACAAGTTATTATATGCAAAATAATTGATTTATACAAATTTATATGCTAATATGTATGTAGTGAAGCAAAACTTCATAAAATATAAAAAAGAGGAACATTTAATTTTGCAAGTGAATGTCGCCTCTAATTAAATTAAGAGTTGACACTCAATAAATGCTGAAAGAGTGTCATATTTTTATTGCTATTACCAGTAAGGTAAGGAGTAATAATATGATAGCAATAAGATAAAGGACTTTTATCACAAAAGTTCTTTTCTTCATTCTATCCCCTCCTTTCTTTTTAAGAACGGAGGTCGACACTCACATTAAATGTTCCTATAGAGAATTATACTCTTGTTTACAACAAATAACAAGTTATTTTTTGTAAAAACATTGATTTTTATAAATTTATATGTTAAGATGTATGTAGTGAAAGAGATTTCATACAATAAAAAGGAGCATTTTAGTTTTTGGGATACTGAAATGTCTACCTGGAAAAACAAGACCAGTGACATTTAACCAATTTGGTTAAGTGTCTTTCTTTTTATAACTTTATTACTAAAATTAGTAGTATTATTAAAAAAATAATTATAGATATACTTTTTAAAAGTTTTAAAATAAAACTAGTTTTCCGCATATACTATCCCGCCTTTCTTTTTAGGAGTAAAGACGGTGTAGACATTCCAGCAACTATAATGCTCCTAGAATTGATTATACTCTTGTTTGCAGTAAATAACAAGTTATTTTTTGCAAAAATACATTTTACTCATTTATTTTATTTCGAACCGAATATTTACAACCGCAATAATCTTGTCGATATAAATTATATTCATGACTTAATTTAATACTTTCTAAATAACCATTCTTCTTTTTAAAATCACTTGGTAAATAATGAACTTCATAATACTTTCCTAATTTTAAACCTATCTCATTAATTAATGGCGCATTTTTATAAGGGCTTAAAGTTAAAGTAGTTGCAAAATAATCAAAATTATTCTCTTTACACGCTAAAGCCGTTTTACCTAAACGTAAAAGAAAGCATTTAGTACATCTTGCTCCTCTTTCTGGTTCTAATTCTAAACCTTTAATGGTTTCTTCATAAATATCATTTTCATAATCGCAATCTAAGAAATTAACTGGATACTTCGTTTTAAATTCTTTAATAAATCTTTTTTGTTCTTCTTTTCTCTTTTCATATTCTTCTTTCGGTGAAATATTCGGATTATAATAAAATATCGTTATTTTAAAATAGTTAGATAAGTAACTTATGACATAACTAGAACAAGGAGCACAACAACTATGTAAAAGTAGCGTTGGTACAATATTATTCTTTTCATTTTCTAAAATTAATTTATCCAATTCTTTTTGATAATTCATGTATATCACCTGTTTTCATATCATAATACAAAGAAAACTAAAAATCTAGCTTTCTTTTGGTTCTTCTTCTACTTCTTTATTTTCTTGTTCTTCTTTTTCTATTGCTTCATAAGTTTTAAATACCACATTATCAGTTCTACTATCTAAATATAAAACACCTTTTTTATTTGGCATATCCGTTGTCGAAAATATCTTAATATAACTATTTAATTTCTTAATATTAATCGTATTCATATGGACCGTATTACCATCATTCATTCTTAGAATAAATCTCGTATCATCTAGTGTTTCCCCGTTAGCATCCTTACTAGGAGAATATTCTATCTCACTAATTAATGCTCTTATATCTTTATCAATTTCTTTAAAGCCCGATATTAAATCTTCATATATATCATCCGGAACATAATTAATTAAAGTTGGTAAACTTAAAAAATTATTTTTATCTATAGCTTTTCCATTAGATAATATGGTTTTATTTTGATTTTTATTAAAGAATAATACTTCCGCTTCTTCAATATCTAAAGTAAGATACCCCAAAATATTTTTTTTAACTTTAACTTTATTAATTAAAGGTTCAGTTAATAAATCTTTTTTTACTTTACTATTATTTATTTTAATAAATTTAGGATAATCTTCTAATTTTGCTAATCTTATAATATAGTTATCTTCTAAAGTATTCGTTCCCTTAATTATTATTCTTTTAAGAGATATTTGAGAGTATAGATAAAGTCCACCTAAACATATACCTATTATTAGAAGTAATATTAAGAAATTTTTAATTTTTAATTTCTTTTTATGAACTTTTTTCGTTGCTACTCCCTTATCCCTCATATTTATCCTCTTTCTATAATTTGTTCTATAATTAAATCAATATTATAAGCTTCTTTAACTTTATCTTTAACATAATAGATTAACTCAGCTATATCGCTACCTTTCGCATTATCATAATTAATAATGAAATTAGCATGTAACTTACTTACCATTGCTCCCCCTATATTATAACCCTTTAATCCTAAATCTTCAATTAGTTTTCCGGCAAATAATCCTTCCGGATTTCGAAATACACTACCCGCATTAGGATAATTTAAGGGTTGCGAGTTACTTCTTCTTTCCGCCCGATCTTTAGCTAAACTTTCTAATTCTTCTTTATCACCCTTTTTTAAATTCATGGTTACTTTTAAAACAATATAATTTTTATCTTTAATTTCACTATGGCGATATTCATGTTTTATGTCTTTAGCATTTCTAGTAACTACTTCTAAATTTTCATCTAAATAAGTTATTTCATCTAAAAAGGTAAAAATATCATTTAAGTAAGCTCCCGCATTTCCAGCGACACTTCCACCGATAGTTCCCGGTATTCCTAAAGCCCACTCCAAGCCTTTTAACCCTAAATCTAAAACTTTTCTAGCTAGAATAGGAAGCATTACCCCACATTCTGCGGTTATATGCCCATCTTCACTTATTTCATAGTTATTTAATTCTTTTAAAGATATAACATAACCATGATACACCGGAGTCGCAAATAAAATATTACTTCCCCCTCCTAAAATTAAATACTTTTCATTTTTATTCTTTAAATCCTTTAGTAAATCTCTTAATTCTTCCACACTTTCTGGAATCATAAAATAATCCGCTATTGTATGAACTTTATAAGTATTATTATTTACTAAATCAAAATTCTTCTTTATTTTCATATAACATCCTTTATCTTATCAAGTATTATCTCACTACTAGGTGTATTTAATTCCTTCCCCAAATTATCTCTAATTTTATTTAACTTATCTTTATCATTTAAAGTCTTATTAATTAATTCATCTAAAGTTTTAGCATTTAAATCTTTTTCTTCTAAAATAAGACCACATCCCCTATTTTGTAAATCTAGGGCATTATAATATTGATGGTTATTAGCAACATAAGGACTAGGTACAAAAATAGCGGGGACTTTTAAAGCCATTATTTCCGCAATTGTTGAAGCTCCAGCTCTAGTCACTAATAAATCTGTGGATTTTAATAAACCTGGTAGATTATCCATAAATGGATATACTAAAGTATTCTTAGGCAGTTTTAAATCTTTAAACTCTTCATAATAATCTTTCCCTGTAATATATACTAAAGAGTAATCTCTTGTCTTTACAATATATTCTTTCATGATATTATTAACCGTCATACTACCTAAACTACCCATTACCATTACTACCATTGGTTTAGTAACTGGTAATTTTAAACTAGATTTCGTTATTACCTCCGCCTTTAAAGCTTTCTCTCCGCAAGGATTCCCACAGTAGAATGTTTTATCTTTGGGAAAATAGTTTTCACTTTCTTTAAATGACACCCCAATTAAAGTAGCTTTTTTAGCTAATACTTTATTCGTTTTTCCAGGAATACTATTTTGTTCATGAATAAAAGTTGGAACTCCTAAATCTTGGGCTGCTTTTAAAACAGGATAAGTTACATAACCTCCTATTCCCATTACAATATCAGGTTTAAAATCTTTAATAAGCTCTTTACATTTCTTAATGTTCTTTCTAATTAAAAATATATTTTTAATATCCCTAAATATCTTCGTTTTTGATAAGCCATATATTTCTATAGGAATATATGGTATTCCATAAGGTGGAACAATATCTTTTTCCATTCTATTATGCGTACCAATATATAAAACTTGGGCATTTTTATCTTGTTCTTTAATCTTGTTAATAATCGCTAACGCCGGATATATATGTCCCCCCGTTCCTCCTGCACTTACAATAACTTTCATAATACTAATCTCACCTAATATAATTATACTAAATAATTTCCAGTTTTAGAAATAATTTGTTAAATAAATGTCAATTGAAAAGATAGACATAATATTGACATTTTTATTTAAATTTAAAAAATTATCTGCTATAATACTTAAGTAAGAGGTGTAGAAATGGCAGAATTTGCAATATTTAAAACAGATAGTATACCGGAAATGTATGATTATGTTGGTTATTTATCTCCTGAAGGAATATTTTATAAAGAAAGAAAAGTAAATCATCCCGCAGTAATCGAAAGCGATCTATTTGCTTGGTCTTTACTTAAAAATATTAAATTAGAAAAAGTAGAACCTACTAAAAATACTTTACAAAAACTAAAACAAGAACTTAAAGAATCTTTTAGCAAAGCAAGTAGTATTTTAGTAAAAGATTATGGTTTTATTAAAGTTAGTGATGAGTATGGTTATATTTCATTTAATGGTATATCTAATTCCATAAGTGCTACACAAGAATATATTTTAAAATTCTTATCAGAATATTATAACCAAAAAGATAATAAAAAAGATAATAGTATCAAGAGATAACATAGACTTATCTCTTTTTTCATATTATTTAATATGAAAAAAATGGATTATAAACTATTAATAATGAGTTTAATTATGGTAACATTTGGTTTAATCATGATATATTCAGCTAGTAGTATCTGGGCGGAATATAAATTTCATGATGCTTTTCACTATGTTAAAAGTCAAGGCTTATTTTTATTAATTGGTTTAGTTATTATGTATTTTGTTTCGAAAATCGATTACCATTTATATAAAAAATACGCTAATAAAATTTTATTATGTGCTTTTATTTTATTAATCTTAGTTTTAATCCCCGGGATTGGCAAAGTGCGAAATGGCGCTCGTAGCTGGTTTGGTATTGGCCCCTTAGGAATCCAACCTAGCGAAGCCGCGAAACTCGCCCTAATTATCTTTGTTTCGAAATATCTAGAAAAAAATGATAAAGAAATAAAAAGTATCTTCCATGGGGTCTTTCCTATTTTAGGAGTAATTTTAACATTCTTCTTTTTAATTATGTTAGAACCCGACTTTGGAACTGGTATGGTTATTGTTATGACTTTAATTACCATTATTTTTATTTCCGGTGTAAAACTTGGTTTCTTTGTTAAATGTGGTTTAATCGGTATTGCGGGCATTGTCGGTTTAATTATCATTGCTCCCTACCGGATGGCAAGAATAGTATCTTTTTTAAACCCTTGGAGTGACCCCCTAGGTAGCGGATTTCAAATCATCCAAAGTTTATACGCTATTGGTCCCGGTGGTTTACTTGGTCAAGGATTTTTAAACTCTCGTCAAAAACACTTTTATCTACCCGAACCCCAAACTGATTTTATCTTCTCGATTATTTCCGAAGAATTTGGTTTTTTAGGAGTAATTTTAGTCACAGGCATGTTTTTCTATATTTTCTATCGTAGTATTAAAATTGCTTTAAAATGTGAAGACTTATTTGGTAAATACCTTGTCTTTGGTTTATCATTCGGTATATTAATCCAAGCTATTTTAAATCTCGCTGTCGTCGTTGGTTTAATTCCCGTTACTGGTGTTACTCTTCCCTTCTTTAGTTATGGCGGTAGTAGTTTACTTATAACTCTTTGTAGTATTGGAATCATTCTAAATGTTAGTAAAACAAAATAAAATTCTCGATTTTACGAGAATTTATTTTAATTTCTTAATTATACTTTCTAACTCTTCTTTACTTCTTAGTCCTATCTCACTTTGTAAGATATTTCCATCTTTTATAAAGAATAATGTCGGAATAGACATAACTCCATAACTAGTCGCTAAATCAGGGTGTTGGTCGGTATTAACTTTGATAACATTTTCCTCTAACGTTTCTAGTATAGGTCCCAACATCTTACAAGGTCCACACCATTCCGCATAAAAGTCTACGATATAAAATCCTTTTTGTACTAAATCTTCTAAAGATTCATTTTCTAAATATTTAACCATTATTCTCCTCCTTTATATTTATTAATTATTTCTTCAGCACCATCAATTTTTAATTTACCACTATTTACTAATTTCTCAGCAGTTTCTGGTTTTAATATTTCATATTTTAAAACAATATCTAAAGTTTCTTGATTAAATTTATTTTTATCATCATAATTTTCATAATCTGTCCATAAACTATATATTTCATTAGCTGCTATTTTAACATCGTTTGAATATTCTGGTAATACTGGAGTTTTATCAAGTATTGCTACCGCATAACTACTTTCCATTACATATGTATTGGTATAAGGAAAATAACTAAATATACTAAGTAAAACAAAAACTATAAAATAATATTCTACTAATCCAAATATAAATCCTAATATTTTAGAAGGAATACTTAAAATAATCGTCGCTTTTAATATTAATTCTACTAAGCCTGTAACTTTCAATAATAATTTTAATACTAATTCTAATACGACATAACATATTAAGAAAGCTAGGGCTTCATAAATTAAAACATTTAATACCGGAATAGATTTTAATATACCTAAATTTAAAAATGGTAAATTAGTATATAATATTTCAGATAATGGATTTTTTAAAATAAAAGACAATACTAATACAAGTATAGTTCCAATAGCAGATACCCCTTCTTTTAAAAATCCTCTTTTAAGACCAATTACTCCACCAACTAAAATAAACAACAAAATAATAACGTTAACTATATTCGCCATAATACCTCTTTTCTATTAATAATATTATACACTAGAATATTTGAAAATAATAGTAAAATATGATATATTTTGTAAAAGAAAGGACCTATTATTATGACTATAGTTTTTAAAGTAAGTGACAATATTAAAAAGAAAATGATTGAGTTTTATAAACCTTTTTATAAAGAAAAAACACCACCTTATGCAGTATTTCAAGCTCAAAATACAGATGTGGTAATTACCCTATATGAATCAGGAAAAGTAATGTTTCAAGGGATAAGTGCCGATATTGAAAGCAGTATCTGGATTGATCAAGAAAAACGTTTAAATAATCGTGTAATTGATATTAACGATAAAAAGAAAGACAAAAAAGAAACTAAAAAAACTTTTTATAATATTAGTACCATTGGTAGTGATGAAGTTGGAACCGGAGATTATTTTGGACCCATTGTTGTTTGTGCAACCTATGTAAGTAAAGAAAATATTCCTTTCCTGACAGATTTAGGAGTAAGAGATTCTAAAAAGTTAACTGATGACAAAATAAAAGAAATAGCTCCCGAAATTATTAAAAAAATTCCTTATTCTTTATATATTTTAGATAATAAAACTTATAACGCTAATCACGATAATTTAAATATGAACAAAATGAAAGCTATTCTCCATAATAAAGTGTTAACTACTCTTTTAAAAAAAGATAATTACGCTTATGAAAAGATTGTCATCGACCAATTTGAATATCCTAAAAAATTCTATGAACATATTAGTGATGCGAAAGAAAAAATTAGAAGTGTTACTTTCTTAACTAAAGCGGAAGACCAAGTTATGAGTGTTGCTTGTGCTAGTATCATCTCGCGTTATGCTTTCTTAAAAGAGTTTAAAAAACTTGAAAATGAACTTCATACTATTCTCCCTTTAGGAGCAGGTAACGAAGTTGATAAAAAGGGATGCGAAATTGCTAAAACTTATGGACTAGAAAAACTAGAAGAAATCGCTAAAATAAGTTTTAAAAATACTGAAAAAATTAAAACCATGTTAAAAGACTAGAAAATTGCTCTAGTCTTATTTTATTAAATTTCTTTCTAAACAATATGGTACTACTTCATTCTTTAAAGTATTAGATAAAATATCTGTTCCACAAGTTGTATCATACCATTTAAAATTTTCAATTTCTAAAGAAGTATTTAATTTACCCATTAATTTACCATTATATCTAAAAACATAAAAATGAATAGGAGTTACACCATCACTAGTTGCTATTTCATCAAACTCCATAACCATTTCTTAGTTTTCTTGTTAAAGGTACATCTACTTCACAATTACGATATTCTAAAAACACTTCGGAAAAAGCATGTGCAACTTTAGGACATATGCTTCCACTTAAATTAAAACTTACAAAACAACTGCCAAAATTAAAATAATTTTTAGGATTTTGCCAAAAATGAATAACATAATTATCCGCATTCTCTGTAATCAAAAGTTTATTATTATCTTCTAAAAGACCAGCTGCTTCACTTGTCCAAGTAAAAGTATTATCTTTTAAAATATTAAGATATGGATTTTCTTTACTACATTTTTTAATTATTCTAAAAAGGTATTGTAATTGTCTATATAATACTTGCTCTTTCTTAGTTATCACAAATTTATTATTTCCTGTAAATTCTAACATATTCCAGTAAAAGTCTGCTCCCCCGTATTCCATTTCAAAACTTTCACCATCATCATTTTCGACAATTATAATATATCTTTCTTTATCTAGCTTTTTAATTATCTTCATAAATATCTTCGCTTTCTAAATAATTTCTAAGATAATATTATATCATATAAAATAATTATTAGTAAATTTATAATTTCATTAATCATCTTATTGACTTTTTGCAATATTGTAGTATGCTAGAAAGTACACCCTAAGTAACACTGCAATAGAAAGGACGTGATAAAATGTGTAAGTTGGGAGATATAATCATAGTTAAAAACTATATCGGCGATGATGGAGAAACTATAACACAGCATTCTTTTGTAGTAATAAGTGATGAAAAAGGAACAATTTCAGGCTTAGATTATACAATGGTTGCTTCAGTAATATCTAGTTTTAAAAGTGAAGACCATAGAAAAAGGAAATTAAAATTTGAAGAAAATGTTGAACTACCTTTAGATGCAATGAATAAGAAAAATTTCAAAAAATCATCATACGTTAAAGCCAATCAAGCGTACTATTTTAATAAGAAAAAATTAAATTATTATGTTTTTGCTTCATTAAAAGATGAATATTTAGACGATTTATTAAAAATAGTACTTAAGCTTAATTCAGAAGGTAAACTAAAAATTATTATGGACAATTTATAAATTATTTTATATACTAAAAACAATTTAATTGATTAATGTATTATTTTACAATATACTATAATTAGTATAGTATAGAGAAAGGGATTTTATATGAAAAAAACAAAAAATAATATTTTACCTAAAGGTTTTTTCAACAAAAAACGTGAAGTTATTTCATCTAAAGAAGCTCTTAAAGACGTAGTTCCTATCAATTGGGCAGAAGCTTTAAAAAATCGCAAAAATAGTGATAAACAAATAATTAAACTTAAAAATCCTCAAAAATTTTAATATAATATATTAAAAACATTTAACAAAAATTAATCTCGAACCTTAAAGTTCGAGATTTTTTAAAACCAAACTGCATCTATATCGACACTAGTACTCTTAGGTAAATGTTTAGGTAAATCTAACCTTACTAATAAAGGTACTTTAAAACTAACTCCAAAGGTAAGACAAGTTCCTGTTGTTAAAGATTTAACTTTCTCTAAAGTTTCAGGTGCAATATTCGTACTAATCGATTTAACTATTTCAATATCTTTCGGATAAAATAATCTAAAAGCAATAAAATTAGAACACTGACTCAACGCGGTTGTGGATAATTCACTAGGTCTTTGGGTAATAAATAGAAGTATCGTTCCATATTTTCTTCCTTCTTTAGTTATTCTATCAAAGATATTATAACCTAAAATATTTATATCATTATCATTTTGCACATATCTATGTGCTTCCTCTAAAATAATATTTATAGGAAAACTTCCTCTATCCTTTAGATTAGTCGTATAGTTAAAGAATAATCTTGAAAATAACTTCGTAATTGTTTTAGCAAAATGGTCATCAAAATTATTTAAATTAACACAAGCTATTTGCACAGGTTTACCATTATCTTGAAAAAACATTTTAACAAAATTATCTTTGGAAATATAATTACTTACATCAAATATTTCATGATTAGGGCTGTTGATAATACTATGAAGTCTTACCTTTAAAATATTATTTTGATTATAAGCTTCTTCATTATTTAAAACCCCTTCACTAATTAAAGCAAACTCTAAAGCATAATAAATATCATTTAAGTTATACACAATATTTTCTGGCAATTTTAAATCTTCTAAATTAACTTTACGATAGTTTTGAAAAAATTCATTTAAAATTTGCATCGCATTAAGTTTACCTTGATCATCAATATGTAAGCATTGTCTTAAGGTTCTGTCATACCCCGGACTTTTAATAATCGTATCTAAATTTAGTGTATCAGTATAATAATTAGTTAACACAGCCATTATTTGGTCTCTTATTTGGACACTTGACCTTCCACTAGTTAAAATGTCGGATATACAAGAAGCAATTATATTATTTTTATAAGAAAAAATTAATGGGTCTGAACTTTTAAATATTTTAACTAATTGCAGAGTCTCTGATAATATATGTATTTGATTTGCACTACTTATATCTAACATAATTGCTAAATCATCTTCATCTAAAAAATAAGCCGGAAATAGAAGTTGATTATCCAAAGGATTTCCTAAACTATAATTTTTAGAGTTTAAACCTTCACTTGCTAAATCGGTAAAAGCATCGTGATACTCAGCATAAGCATCAAATAAAACTATATGGGCATTAACAGGTTTTTCTTTTCCAGTCGTAAATAAATTTTGTAATATCGTTGTAACCCCACAAGATTTCCCACTACCCGTATTTCCAATAATCGCACTATGATTAGCAAAGAAATTACTCACTGGCATATATATTTTATAATTATCATAAGTCGCACTAGTACCTAATAAAACACTTCTTTCATTCGAAGTCCCAATCATCGCTTGTAATTCCCCGACATTTATAACTCGAATCAAAGAATTTCCCGCTGGTTTCCTTATAACCCCACTTGAAAAGATATTATTTTTAATTTCTCCTACTAACATTACTTTTATTAATTCATCACTTGTTAGTATAACTTCCCCTACTACTTTTCTTCCAGCTTCTTCAAATATAACATGACAATTCATTAAATGGGAAAGACTACTTCTATTAACGTTTTCAATAGTAATTATATTATTTTCAATATTAAGTATTTTTCCAAACATAATAATCCCTACTTTATTCTTAAATTAAGTATACCATAAATTATTTAATTATCACAACTTTTTATTATAAATAATTCTACTCCTAAAAATGGTTCCATTAAACCAGCTTTTATTTGATAATCTAACTCTGCTAAAGCTAAAATTTTTTCTTCTAATTCCTCCAAAGTATATTTATAAGCTCTAATTTTATATTTATTTACTTGCCAATCTTGTAAACTTACTGAAGAACATACTTCTCTCATACTTTTTCCTTCATCTATCAAAAAGGTAACAATATGCATAAGACGATATTCTCTTCCTAGTATTGCTACTAACTTAATAGGTTCTTCTTTATTTAATTTATAATCTTTAAGTAATCGTAGCGCTAAATCCAAATTTTTATCAGTAATGGCATCAACTAATTTAAAATCATTATCATTTAAAGTATAACTAACCACATTTAAAGCTATATCTAACGTAATATGTTTATCACTTAAATCTAATAACATTAATTTATCTAATTCATTTAAAATGATATCATAATTATTATTACAAGATGTTTTAAGATAATTTAAAGCATCCCTATCTATTTTATAATTAAATTTTCTTAAATAATTAATTAAATTAGTATCTAGATCTTGAAATTTTGGTGGTTCTAGTTTTAAAACCTTATGTTTACTAGCCATTACTTTCGTAACTTTCTTTCGCTCATCTAGTTTTTCATTAGATGTAAAAATAATTAAGTTATCAGTTTTAACTTCTTCTAAAAATTCACTTAAAGTAGTAGTATCTTCTTTAGATTTACTCGTAAATATATAAGCATTCTTAATTAAAACATTCCTTTTTTCCGAAAACAATGAACTATATGACAAATCAGTTAATATATCATTAATACTAGTTTTAGTTAAATCAAATATTTCATAATTGTTTCCTAATTCTTGTAATTTATCTTGTAATAAACGATAACTAGTATAATAAATTAAGTAAATCATAAATACTCACCCACTTAGTAATAGTATAACATGAAAAAAGAGCTTAAGCTCTAATTTATTTAAACATTACTAGTAATGTTATTATATTTTATTAATTTTTTTATTTAAAGTTCTTTTATTTTAATGAATAATTATTATTTTTAGACATTTGTAAATCAGCTATTGATTCATGACAATGTTTAATAGCATCATTTTTTAAATTAAATGCTTCTTCGGGAATTGATGTTGCAACCACTTCATTACCTAAAGTAACTAAAGTAAATGAAAGAGGTGCCCTATGTATTTCTCTACTAAGATCTAAAATATCGTCAATACTAGTTATTTTATCTTTTAATCCCACATTATTTAAAGAGTGCTCTAAAAGTTTAGATTCTTCAGTCTCTTCAGCATTTAAAAGTAATACTGCTGAACCATCAGCATATAAGTCACATAAGGCTTGTCTTACTATAAATTTATTAAATAATCCTGGAAATCTATTATACTCATCATCTACTACTTTCGCTACAATATAACTATTTCCATTAAACGAAATAGCACCATAATAATCGGCATCCACTAACATTGTTCCCTTTTTAATTCCTATACCTTCCCAAGAACTACCTGCTGCTTCGTTATGTCCAAATTCAATTTTTTTCATTACTATTCCTCCTACAATAAATATACCATATTTTTATCATTATTTTAATTTATGTTCTTCTTCATATTTCTTTTCTTGACGAGCCATTGCTTCTAAAATCATCGGCGTTGACGGATCATGTTCTAAAATACCACCTTTAATGAACATATGCTGATCCATCGGCACATTTTCCATTAAAGTAACGATTTCTTTTGTTAAATCTTTAGTATTACATTCAAACTCCCCATCGGTAAACATATCGCCTTCTTTAACTTTTCTTACCCCTTTTAAACTATTCACCATATCATAGTTACATACCTTAGGAATAAAATATTTTACCTGACATTTATCGCCAAATGCTTTGATATCAATTGTTAAAGCATGTCCTAAATCTCTAGCCATTATTAATATTCGATCCTTTAAGGCTAAGATTTCCCTAGGACTTTCTATTTCTTCAATCGGGTCTCTAGGAATATTTAAAAATAAGTCGTATGCCATATCATTTTGGACTCCATACAATATAGCATTACCATCTTTTGCTACCACTGGCATTTCTTGATATAAGTTCTCATTATTAACTATACTAGCATGAATCGCATGTAAAAGTTCATTAACCGTCTCAATTTTATCAAAAATATCATTTGCACTTTTAGGTATTGCTTGGTATCCAAAAAAAGATTTTTCGACAATATTTATAAATTCTGGACGCATATTGGATAGATAAGTATGATAAAAAGAAGATACACTATCAATATTTGGATTTATATTACTAAGTTTTACCCGATATTTATTAAATAATTCTTTAATATTATTTTGTAAATAAGTATCATTTAATAAAAGACAAATTTTATCAAATATCACTTCTAATTCATCTAAATTATTTGCTATTTTATTAAGATAATTAATCCGTGTATTTAAATCATAATCATCACTCGAATTAGGATTACTTTTTACTAAAATTTCTTTAACTGCTAAATCATATTTAAAATATAATTGTAATTTTTCTAAATTCTCTTCCACCATATTCACCTACTCTTTAATTAAATTATAATAAATATCTAATAAAAATAAAATAATAGTGTAAATAATTTTACAATATTTGTAAACCCATTTTAAGCATAAGTTTTAATAAAATATTTATATTTTTTTAAAATTACTTCTATCGTTCCATCAACATCAGTACGATATATTTTAGAATTTGCTAAATTATTTAAAGTTTCAACATTAGGGTGCCCATATAAATTATTTTTACCAACAGAGATGACACCTATTTGTGGAATAATTTTATTAATAAATTCTTTACTAGATGAAGTATCCGACCCATGATGTCCCACTTTTAAAAAATTAATATTTTCTAATTTATAGTTATTTACTATTTCTTTTTCTCTTTTTACTCCGGCATCTCCCATAAATAAAAACTTAATTCCTTCATAATTTAAATAAACGACATTTGAGTTATCATTTTCATCATCTAATAACTTTGTATTTAAAAACTCTAAACAATGTTTATATATTTTTAACTTATTTGCTCCTTTATAATACTTGATTTTCTTTTCATCTAAAATATCTATTAATTCCTGTTCTAAATCATTGATTTCGTCCCTATTAAAAATAACTCTTTTTACTTTAAAGTTTTCTACTAAATGCCCGGCTTCTCCCATATGATCAAAATCCCCATGCGTTATAATTAAATTATCTAGCCTTCTTATACCTAAACTTTTTAACAAAGTTATCGTATTATCTGTTAAGTAATACTTTTCTTTTTGCTCTTTCCATTCCTCCTTATTAAATTCCACTTTTCCTCCTGTATCAATTAATGTTACATCCTTCTTATAAGAGCTTATTATTAATGCACTATCGCCCTGACCAACATCTAAAAAATAGGCATAAGCTTTACTATCTAATTTTGGTATTAAATAAGCTATAAATAAAACTATGAATAACATCCCGCCATATTTATAATTTAAACTACTCGTAAACAAGTAAAAAATAAGATAATAAATACCTATAATTATAAAACTATGAATTGGTAATATAACTTTAAATATCGTAATACTAGCTAAGAAATTGTTTAAAAAATCTAAAATATTTAAAAAGATATTTAAAATAAAATCAATTGGTAACACTAAACTAATTAGTGATAAGGGATAAATTACCATACTAATT
>CANRME010000019.1 GCA_947631655.1 uncultured Bacilli bacterium
CACATAAGGTAGGATTGTGTATATATGAAATTATTTGATAAAAAATCTTTAATATTATTAATATCAGTAGTAAGTATTAATTTACTATGTATTATATCTGTTTCTTATGCTTACTTTACTGCTAATATAATTGGTAATGATAAAGCAGAAGAAATGACAGTAACAGCAGGTACTATGAAAATAACTTATACTGATTCTAATATTGTAACTTTAAATAATGCTATACCAGGAGATACATTAACTAAACAATTTAAAGTAGAAAATACTGGTAATTTAGATACTAAATATAATATAAAGATAAAAGTAGATGCAAATGATTTTAAAGATAAAAAAGATTTAGTTTATACACTTACTAAGAATGGTACAAATATATTATCTAATCAAGTATTACCATATGAAGATGGATATATAGTAATAGAAAATGAAATAAAAGAAAAAGGAATAGATAATTATACCTTAACTTTAAACTTTAAAAAAGATGAAAGTAATCAAAGTGATAATGCTAATAAGAAAGTAAAATTTAAAATAGAAGTAGACAGTGAAACAGATGTAAAATTATATGAATATGAAGAACCATTAAAAAATAATTTTTATAATACAATGATAACAAGTGAAGATACATTATATGATGATTATGGTAATTTAAGGTATGTAGGAGCAGAACCAAATAACTACATATGGTTTAATTGTGATAATTATGAAGAACCAACAGAAGACACCTGTGAGAAATGGCGGATTATCGGATTATTTAAAGATATACAAAAACCTGGAGGAACAAGTGAAGATTTAGTAAAAATAATAAGAGCGGATAGCATAGGAAGCATAGTTTGGGATAGTAATAATTCAAATAATTGGGAAACAGCAACTTTGCAAACAGGTTTAACAGATTATTATAATGGAAATACATTAGGTACAAGTAGCAAAGGAATAACAAATAAAACAAAAGAAATGATTGAACAAATAACATGGAATCTAGGAGGAATGTCTACTGAAAATATTAAAACTGTCACAGCCTCTCAATTCTATACCGCTGAAAGAGAAAGTGAGACATACAATTCACAACCAAGTACATGGAATGGATATATTGGGCTTTTTTATCCAAGTGATTATGGATATGCTACTAGTGGTGGTGGCTCTACCGATAGGGACACTTTTTTAACGAAACCATTAATTAATTGGTGGCAAACCCCATATATAACAGATTGTGTTAAAAGTAATAATTGGTTATATTTAACGAGTGGATTTCAATGGACGCTTACACAAATTCCTAACATTTCATCTGACGGGTACATTACGGACAACCACGGCGGTAATGTGGGCACTAGTGATGCGGTTGCTTCGCATTTGATTCGCCCGTCATTATATCTAAAGTCAGATGTTACAATAAATAGTGGTAATGGTAGTACAGAACCTTATGTCTTAGCTCAATAAGTCAATTTATCACTAAAGTATCTTTAAAAAACAATCTTAGGATTGTTTTTTAGGTTATAAATTAAGTTTTTGTTTTAATGATGAGAAAAATATGATACAATTAACTTAGAAAAGAATAAAGAAACGAGGTAACTTTTATGAATAATGAATCAAATACTTCTAATGAAGTAAATAATCCTTTAAATAATGAACAAGTAAATTCAGTAACTCCTAATGTAGAAAATAATCCAGAAGTAACGCCAGTCCCTCCTGTTGCTGAACAAAGTTCTGTTCCTCCCCAAACACCGGTAGAAAGTGAAATTCCAAATGCGCCAATTCCTCCGGAAGCTCCTGCACCTACTCAAGCGCCAGAGACTCCTACTTCCGAACAACCTGTTCAACCAATAGGGTCAGCACCTGCTCCTGAGAGACCGATTTCACCTGTAGAACCTGCTCCAAGTGTGGAACCACCAATTGCTCCTGCTCACCAAACACCAAGCGTTGAACCTGTTCCTCCTGTAGAAGCTGCACCAGCACCAGAAATGCCAGCTCCAGCTCCAACAGTGAATCCAACGCCTGCTGCTCCAGAAGTTCCAAATCCTGCTCCGACACCTACTGCTCCCGCTGGACCAATGCCAACTCCACCACAAACACCTGTGAATAATGACCAAACTATTGGCAAAATAAAAAAAGAAAAGAAAAGTATTGTTCCTGTTATATTAATTTTTGTCGTGATTATTGGAGCTTGTATTGCGTTGCCTTATATTTATGATTTTGTAAGTCCTTATTTTGAAAAGAAAACTCCAGCACCTACTCCAATTAATCCCGTAAATCCTACACCAGATACACCAACTCCTGAAGAACCAGATGTTCCTGTTGTAAGTGATCCTGTAACTATTGGAGCTGATGCTACTCTTACTTATGATAAATTAAATTTTAGTAATATTTCTTTACAAGAAGAGGAAAGAAATTATTATATTAACTATACTATAACCAATAATGGTACGGAATCTTATTCTAATGAAACTTTATATGTTGAATTATATAATGCGGAGAATACCTTCTTAGGCCGTGCTAAAGTTCCTGATATAACGGCATTAATGGTAGGAAGTAATTTAACTCTTAGAAGTGAAATATCTGATGCCGTTTATAGTAGTGCTTCTAAAGTAAATGTTGTTACTAAAACCGAATTAGATTATCCAAATGTTACCCTAAATGAAACTAACACTTTAGTATGTCGTAAAGGAATAAATACGGTAACTTATACTTTTGTCGATAATAAATTAACAACATTTAAAGAAGTTTATGACTATTCCATTGCAAAAACTGAAATCGAAAAATATGCTAGTGATTCTCTAAAATATCGTAATATGTTAAATTCTTACATTAATTATGGTGCTATCACCTCATTTATTGAAAATGAAACCGAAACTGATAATACCTTTACTGCTACTTTAACTCTTACTTTAAGTGATACTTTAACTAGTGAACAAAAAGCAGCTTTAAAACAAATGAATAATAGCATATTTGATAAAGATACTGCACCTAAAGTAATAAAATTTGAACAAGAAGCAAATGCCTACATTTGCGAATAGGAGGTTTGGTTTATGGACTATAAGTTCCATATTAACGATTTCGATGGCCCCTTAGATTTGCTCTTACATTTAGTAAAACAATCTAAAATGGACATTGAAACTATAAATACTAAAGAAATAATCGACCAATATTTAGAATTTCTAAATTCGATGGAAGAATTAAATATTAATGTAGCTAGTGAATACTTAGTAGTAGCTAGCTCTTTAATTCATTTAAAAAGTAAAATGTTATTAAATATGACTGATGATGAAGAAGAAACTGATGAATATACCATTACTTCAGAAGAAGATTTAAAAAATAAATTAAAAGAATATGAACAATATAAACTTATTACTAAAAGCTTTAAAATACTTGAAGAAAAAAGAGGGGAAGTATATACTAAATTACCTGAAAGCTTAAAAGAATATAATGATTCAAAAGTTGAAAGTGGTTTATTTAGTACGGATGATTTACTTAATGCTTTAAAAGAATTATATAATCGTCAAGAACTCGCTAAACCAATTAATACAAAGATAACTCATAGAGAATTAAGTGTCGATGAAAGAACTAAAGATATTAGAAAAATTTTAAAAGAAAAGAAAAGGGTAAATTTTTTGGATTTATTTACTGAGTATACTAATGAATATATCATTGTAACTTTTTTAAGTATTTTAGTTATGAGTAAAGATAATGAACTTACTATAACTCAGGAAAGCAATTTTAGTCCGATATTTTTGGAAAGGAAGATTTAAATGGATTTACAGGGTGTTTTAGAAGGAATGTTGTTTATTGTTGGGGAAGAAGGACTTACTTTAAAACAAATTTCTGAAATTTTAGAAATCGATAATGATAAAGCTAAAGAATTATTACTAGAACTTAAAAAAAATTATGAAAATAATAATAGAGGAATTAGAATAAGCTATTTAGCTGACACGTTTAAACTTACAACCAAAAAAGAATATAAAGATTATTATCAAAAATTAGTAATGAATCCTGAGACGAATACTTTAAGTCAAGCAGCTTTAGAAACTCTAGCGATTATCGCTTATAAACAACCGATTACCAGAGTTGAAATAGACGATTTAAGAGGAGTAGGGACATCCCATATTATAAGAAAATTACTTGCTAAAGAATTAATTAAAGCGGTTGGTAAAAGTACCTTACCAGGTCATCCTACTTTATATGGTACGACTAGTGATTTTCTAGATTATTTTGGTTTAGCTTCTATTAATGATTTACCCGAATTTAATCCTGAAGAACCAGAATCTTCTGAAAAAGAATTATTTACATCTATTTATAAAGATGATAAAGAAAAAGAAAATGTTTAATTTTATAAACTAATATGTTACAATAATTATGTTTTCCTTATGCGAGAGTGGCGGAATGGTAGACGCGATGGTCTCAAACACCATTGGTAGCAATACCGTGTGAGTTCAAGTCTCATCTCTCGCACCAAAGTAATTTTTCACTCGAATTAAATTATTCGAGTTTTATAATATTGTTGATTTAAAGCATATATATGTAAGATTAGAGGTGAGGATTAAAAATGGAACAATTATATCGTGTAACATACAATAATGAAGGAGTATATAATGAATTAAAAAAAGCCGTAGGTAAAAATATTTGGTTAAATATCCTTTCTTTAAAAGAAATTAATTGGTTACCAAAACCACCAACATATGCTGCAGAAAACAAATCTTATTTCACTGAAAAAGGTTTTAAAAGATTTGAAAAAGAAACATTACCTATAATCTGTAGATATTTAAATAAAGAAAATATTAAAATTGAAACATTTGAAAAAGTAAAAAATATTATCTATTCTGATGAATATCAAATTGTTGTTGAAGATAAATAAGTAATGGAGGTAAATATGGAGAAAACAAACGCTAAAGATTATTTAGGAAAAGAGGTAACTATCAAAATTGATAGGGAGTTAGGTGGAAGACACCCTAAACATGGCTTCATGTATATGTTAAATTATGGCTATATACCTGATACTATAAGTGGTGATGGAGAAGAATTAGATGCTTATTTACTTGGAGAGTTTGAACCAGTTTCAGCAAGTAAGGGTAAAGTAATAGCTATAATTCATAGAACTAATGATGACGATGATAAATTAATTGTTTCTAAAAATGGTAAAGATTATTCTGATGACGCTATTAGAGCTTTAACCGAATTTCAAGAACAATATTTTGAATCAATTATTATTAGATAAAATATAGAATATCAATTTTATAAGCAGTTGGTATTTTTTTAATATAAGAAAAAAGTTAAAATTATTAAGTGACAATTAATAAATTTAATGATAAAATAATATTAGAAATTTATAATGAAATATTTTAAAGGAGGTTTTGAATGAATAAAGAAATTATAAAATCAGAGATTAATGTAAATAATAATAAAATTAGTGTAATGAGAATAGGAAATAAAGAATATATATCTCTTACTGATTTAGCTAGATATGCTAATCCTGAAGAACCCAAAATTCCTATTCAAACATGGATGAGAAATAAAGATGTAATTGCTTATTTGGGTTTGTGGGAAAAGTTAAATAATGATAATTTCAAAGGTGTCGAATTTACGACCTTTGAATCATCCGCTGGTAAAAATAGTTTTTATATGTCCCCACAAAAGTGGATTCAAAAAACCAATGCAATTGGAATAATATCTAGGTCTGGAAATAATGGTGGAACTTATGCTTGCAGTGACATAGCCTTAGAATTTGCAAGTTGGCTTTCTCCTGAATTTAAGTTATATGTTATACAAGAATTTGAAAGATTAAAACGAAACGAAGCATACCAATATAAAATGGATTGGACAGCTAGTAGAATGCTTGCCAAGTCCAATTATCTTATTCACACAGATTCAATTAAAGAAAATATTATTCCTAAATTAACTGAAAAACAAAAACAATATGTTTACGCCGAAGAAGCTGACGTTTTAAATGTTGCCTTATTTGGCATGACTGCAAAAGAATGGAAAAATAAATTTCCCAATAATGAGGGAAATATACGCGATTATACCGATTTAAAACATTTACTTATTTTGTGTAATTTAGAAAATACTAATGCTGAACTTATTAATGATGGAATATCCCAAAAAGAAAGATTAATAAAACTTAATAATTCAGCTATTAGACAAATGAAAATTTTAGAAAATGATAAATCAATAAAAGAACTAGAAGAATTAAATAAAGAATTAATAAGTACAAAATAGTTAGTAACGGAGATCAAAAGTATAAAGAAGAAATAGATGAATTCCGGAATAAATTATGGCAAGTATTATATCTTGGTAAATAAAAGATTACTAATTTACATTTCCAAGTAATTTTATTATAATAAAAATTAATTATTAAGGAGGTAAAAATGGAAATTAATACTCCCCAAGAATTATATAAATTTATGGCTAAAAACATTAAATATGGTTTTTATTCTTCTCTAGATCATAATACCCATACACGTAAAGAACTTGGTGATGAATTATACGAAAAATTATTATTTTATACTTATTACTTGCAAAAACCAGAGGAATTATTAACAAATAAATTCGGGATTTGCTACGATCAAGTAGAATTAGCAAGAAAATGGTTTTTAGAACATAATTATTTAGTTAAAACATATTATACTCCTTATCATAATCATACTTTTTTAGTATTTAGTGATGGTATAAAATATAGTATTTTTGAAAGAAGTATTAAAAAATTTAATGGTATTCATACCAAAAATAGTTTAGAAGAAGTATTAACTTATTATAGTAAATTACAATTAAAAAATGAAAAACTAGAACTTTATGAATATGATAATGTTCCTTTTGGTTGTAACTTTTTTGAGTTTTTAGATTATGTATCAAATAAAGATAAGCTAGGAACTAAACTAAAATTAAGTTTAGATTCTAAATATAAAAAGTAAGGAGGAAAGTATATGGAAAAAAGAATAAGTTCTAGAGGAATTATCATTGAAGATGATTATGTTTATGCTATGTTTCGTAGAAGAATTAAAGATGATGGTACAGTAAAAGAATATTATGTTATCCCTGGTGGTGGTATCGAAGAAAATGAAACATTAGAAGAAAATGTAATTCGTGAAATGAAAGAAGAATTTTCGGTAAATGTTAAAATTAATGGTTACCTAGGAAAAGATGAAGGAGAGGAATCCATTGCTAACTTTTTTAACTGTTCTATTATTAATGGAACTCCCGAGTTAGGTGGAGAAGAAAAGGAAAGATGCACCGAAAATAATTACTATGAAATACGTAAAATATCTATCAAGGATTTAGATAAAATAGATATACTTGCCAAAGATATGATTATGAAAGCTTATAATAAAGAATATATTGAAAAATAAAGGAGAATTTTATATGAAAACTAGTATTGTTCTTACCGGAATTTTAAAAGATAATGATAAATATTTAATTGTTAAAAGAAATGAAAATGATGATTTATATCCTGGAGCATGGGAATTTCCTGGCGGTCACTTAGAAAAGGGCGAATTATTAAAAGAAGGTTTAAAAAGAGAACTCCAAGAAGAAATAGGGTTTACCAATGACTTTGTTCCTCTTATAACTCATTATTCTGATGAAATAAAAGAAAAAAGTGGCAAAATAATTCATAATTTAGAAATAGATTTTATTATAAATGTTGATAGTAGTTCTTTAAATATAACTTTAAGTGAAGAACATAGTGAATATAAATGGGTTCCTAAAGATTCACCCTTATTAGACGATTATATAAAAGAAAAATTATCTAGCAATAAATAAAATTTAAAAAGGAGTATTATGCAAATAAAAAATAAATTAGAAAGTATTAACACTATTAATGAATTAAACTTAAATAAATTTCCTGAAAAGTTATTTAAAGCGGGAGAAAAAAACGAAGTTCTGGATTTTTTGAAACAATATCCAGCTAAGTATTATGCTATCAGAGATAAATCAGTCTCTAGTGGAATATTTAAACTAAAAGTTGATTATAATAAAGTTTTAGATGAAATAAAAGAATATAATCTATTTACTATTAATGTAAGTTCAGCCAATTATGTGGACAATCAATTATTAGTAGGGGAAATTGAGTTTTTAAGCAATAATGAAGTTTATGCAGTATTAACTACTAATCCTGAAGCTTCTGTAAGAGATGCTCTCCAAAATCCTGAATTTAATATTAAAACTAATATTTTTGATGATGCTACTTTAAATAAAATTCCTCATTTTAATTTTATTTATAAATATATTATAGCTCATAATTTAAAAGACATAGTTGTTGAATTTGCCTTGTTTAATAAAGAAGTAGGAATAAAACGAGAAAGAATTATTATATATGAATTAAGAACTCATTATTAATTGCGGTAAAAAGACTTAATTTAAATAATTTTATGATACAATTATAATAGAAAGAAGAGATAAAAATGAGAAAAAATATTGAAACAACCGAAGGAATATTTCCTATGCCCGTCTTAATGATTGCTACTTATAATGAAGATGGTAGTGTAAATGTTATGAATGCCGCTTGGGGAACTATGTTAGAAAGAGATGAAGTAATACTTAACCTAACTGAAAGCCATAAAACAGTTAAAAATATAAAGATGCGTAAGGCTTTTACGGTAAGTATCGCTGATAGTGCCCATGTAACTGAAGCTGATTATTTCGGTATGGCATCAGGAAATAATACTCCCGATAAATTTCTAAAAAGTGGTTTAACTGCTACTAAATCACCAAATGTTGATGCTCCCATTATTAATGAATTTCCTATTTGCTTAGAATGTGAATTTATAGAATATGGAGAATGTGGCGTTATTGGTAAGGTTGTGAATGTAAGTGCCAGAGAAGATGTTATGAACGGTGATAATGTTGATATTACCAAAGTTTCTGCCATTGCTTTCGACCCTTATACTCATGGTTACTATAAAGTAGGAGATAGGGTAGGAGAAGCCTTTAAAGACGGATTAAAACTAAAATAATATGCAAAAATATAACTTAGTAAAAGCAACTAATAAAGATATTGCTAAATTAATTCAATATAAATTAGCTAGTATATTAGATTATGATAAAGAAGTGTCCTTTGAAGAAAAAGAACGAATTACAAACTTTGTCAAAAATTCTATACCTAATCAAATTAATGATTATAAAGTAATAGAAATTGATAATAAAATAATTGGTTGCCTATATTTAGAACCCTATCAAGATGGAATTTTATTAAATGAAATATATCTTGAAGAAGAATACCGTAATCAAGGAATAGGTACTGATATTATAAAAAATATAATATTAAATAATTCTAAAATATATTTATGGGTTTATAAAGAAAATAAAAAAGCTCTAAAATTATATAAATCTTTAAATTTTACTATAGAGGAAACTGAAGAAAAAAGATATCTTATGGTATACAAAGACTAAATATTAGTCTTTTTTGAGTTTATCTTTTATTAATACATTCTTTTTAACATTAGGATTGCTTTTTACAAATATTTTTCTTTCTTCATCATAAACATAATCTAGTCCTAACTCATTTTTTAAAATATCACTAATTACTATTTCTTTAATATTATTATTTTTAAAAATAACTTCTTCGATTAATGCTAATGATGCTTTAACCCATTCTTGCTTTTGGGCATCTTTTAAAGTTGTAATACCTACTTGAGCAGTTTCCTTATCTAATAAAACACTAACATAAGCCACCATAATTTCATTGTTAATTACTAAGTATTCTTTGGAAGGATAATGTTCATGCTTTAAAATTACTAATTTTGTAAAATATTCAAAATCGGTTAATTTTCCTTGCGAAGGAGGGTCAATTCTATTTAAAAGAAAACTTATTTGCATGCGTTTTTTAAAGTCTCGATTGGTTTTAACCATAAAGGTATAAAAAAGTTTTAAACATTCATCATTTATTTCTAATTCTTTTAAATAAGCCATACCACTCACCTCTAAATCCTAAAGTATCTTAGCATACTAAAAGTATCATGTCAAAAATATTTTACCTCATATTTAGTATATTTTTAAGAAAAAAATTAGTGAGTAGTGTTATAATTGTTATGGAGGATTATTATGCAAAGTACAACTAATATTTTAATTGCATTTTTATTAAATTTATTTTTTTCCATCTTTGAACTTGTAGGTGGTTTATTTACCAACAGCATTGCGATAATTACGGATTCAATCCACGATTTAACAGATGCTTTGAGTATCTTACTTTCTTATATCTTTGAAAGAAAGAGTAAACAAAAACCTAACAATCGCTATACTTATGGTTATATTAGATATTCTGTTTTAGGAGCTTTAATTACCACGATTATCTTATTATCTGGTTCCCTAATTGTTATTTATAGTGCGATAAAAAGGTTTATAAATCCAGTCGAAATTAAATATAATGGTATGATTATTATGGCTATTATCGGTATAGTTGTGAATGGTGCTGCTACTTTAACAACAAGTAGGGGCCACTCTCTAAATGAAAAAACTGTAAGTCTTCATATGTTAGAAGATGTCCTAGGTTGGGTTGTTGTTTTAATCGGTGCTATCTTAATCAAATTTACGCATATCTATTACATTGATGCAATTTTAACGATTATCGTCGCCGCTTTTATCTTTATTCATGCTCTTAAAAATTTTATAAGTATTCTAAACTTATTCTTAGAAAAAATACCTAGTAATATTGATATTCCTAAAATCAAAAAAGAACTATTAGAAAATAAAGATATTAAAGATATTCATCATATTCATATTTGGAGTTTGGATGGAGAAAATTTTTATGCTACTATGCATGTTGTTACTAAAAAAGATGAAGTAAAAAAATATATAAAAGATTATCTAAAAAAATATAAGATTTCTCATACAACCATTGAAATTGAAAAAAATGACTATGAATGTGAAGATAAAGAGTGTATAATAAACGTGATGAGCCATCATCACCATCATTAGAAAGGAAGTAAAAATATGGAAGAAAAAACTAAAAAACATCCGCTTCATGAATTAGAAGTAAAAAATGTGAAAGAGAAAATTAAAAAGAATAAAACCCTTCATGAATTTATGGATTTTATTAAGAAAGGTAATGTCTTTGGTTTAGCCATTGGTGTTGTAATAGGTACTGCTTTTAACGCTATCGTTAATTCATTAGTAAATGATATTATTATGCCTTTAGTTGGTATCTTAATTGGTGGATTTGATTTTACAAAATTATCAGTTGAAGTTAGTGGAGTACCAATTAATTATGGAATGTTTATTCAAAACGTAGTAAATTTTCTAATCATTGCTTTATCAATGTTTGTAACTATTAAAGTTATGAGTAAGTTGTTTGCGCATCCTGAACCACCAAAAGAAGAAGATAAACCAGCTCCAAAACCTGAAACAGTAGTATTACTTGAAGAAATAAGAGACTTATTAAAAAATGAACCAAAACCAAAAAAGAAAAAATAATTAAAAAGTGGTACTAAAAATTAAATTTATGCTATAATATAAAGAGTGTTAGATGAGTTAATAATATCTAACCTTTTTATTGTCTTATGAAGGAGGAACATAAATGAAACATTTAATCAAAATTTTAAGAAAATTCACTTTTCCTATTCTTTGTGTCATTGTTTTTCTTTTTATTCAAGCTCAACTTGATTTAAAATTACCAGAGTATACTTCTAATATTGTAAATGTTGGGATTGAACAAAAAGGTATTGAGAATAATGCCTTTATTGCTATAAGAGAAAGTAGTTTAAATAAAATTTTACTATTTAGTGAAGATAAAGAAAGTATTTTAGCATATTATGATTATTTAGAAAAAGGTAGTAAAAATAAAAAATATCAAAGTATTTTAGATAAAGAAAGTATCTATGTTTTAAAGGATATTAGTAAAGAAGAAAAAGATGAGTTATCTACTTTACTTACTAAACCTTTATCCATTAAATTGTTTTTAGAATATAGTTATAGTGCTAATGAAAATCCAACTATATCTTTAGATGATTTTTATGCATATTTAAGTACTTTAGATAAGGACTCTTTAAATAATATAATAAATCCTATAATGGAACAAACTAAAGATATATCTGGTACTTTACTAGACCAAATGACTATTACCGAAGTAATTAATGAATATACTGCGATGGATATTGATTTAGGTAATATTCAAACTTCCTACATTTTAAAAACTGGCGGAACGATGGTGTTGTTTGCTTTCCTAATTATGCTTGTGGCGATTGGTACTAGTTTCCTTGCTAGTAGAGTTGCGGCGAAATTCGCTTATCTATTAAGAGAAAAACTTGTTAATAAAGTTATGACTTTTTCCCATCATGAGTTTGAAAGTTTCCAAACCTCTAGTTTAATCACGCGTAGTACTAATGATGTGCAACATATTCAAATGTTATTCGGTATGCTTTTACGTACCTTATTCTATGCACCTATTATCGGTATTGGAGCTTTCTTAAAAGTTAATGGTAATGCCATGTCTTGGATAATTGGGGTTGCGTTATGCTGTATTCTATGTATTGTTGCTACCTTATTTACATTTGCCATGCCGAAATTTAGAAGAGTTCAAAAATTACTAGATAAACTTACGTTAGTAGCACGAGAAACTTTAACTGGTATACCCGTTATTAGAGCGTTCTCTAATGAAGAATATGAGAAAAAAAGATTTGATAAAGCCAATAAAGATTTAACTAAATTAAACTTATTTGTCGAAAGAACTATGTCTTTAATGTCACCCTTAATGATGCTCCTTATGAATATTACGGCTTTATTAATCATTTGGGTCGGAGCTGATAAAATCGATACTGGTTTAATTCAAGTCGGTGACTTAATTGCATTCATAACTTATACCATGCAAATTATTATGTCTTTCTTAATGTTTAGTTTAGTATCTATTATGCTTCCACGGGCTATGGTATCCGTAAGAAGAATAGGGGAAGTACTTGATGCTAAAACGAGTGTTACGGACCCAGAAAACCCTAAAATACCAGATAAAGATAAATGTGGTATTGTGGAATTTAAAGATGTTTATTTTAGATATCCGGATGCTGAAGAGGATGTTATTAAAAATGTTTCATTCAAAGCTACTCCTGGTACTACCACCGCCTTTATTGGATCTACGGGTAGTGGTAAATCTACTTTAATTAATTTAATACCGAGATTTTTTGATGTAACCGGTGGAAAAATAACAATTGGTAATGTAAATATTAAAGATATGACCCAAGAAAACTTACGTGACTTAATTGGTTATGTCCCTCAAAAAGGTATGTTATTTAGTGGTACTATTTTATCTAATCTAAGTCTTGGTATGGATAAAGTCGATGATAAAGTAATTGATAAATCTATTGAAATAGCAGAAGCTAAAGAATTCATTAGTAAAAAACATTTAGGTCTTAATGAACCTATAAGCGAAGGTGGTACTAATGTCTCTGGTGGTCAACGCCAAAGACTAGCTATTGCGAGGGCCTTAGCTAAACAACCGCAAATTTTAATCTTTGATGATTCTTTCTCCGCTTTAGATTATAAAACCGATGCTTCCTTACGTAAGAAGTTAAAGAAAGAAGTAAAAAATGCTACTGTCTTTATTGTTGCTCAAAGAATAAGTACAGTTTTACATGCTGATCAAATCATCGTTTTAGATAAAGGTAGTGTCGTTGGTATAGGTACTCATGAAGAATTACTTAAAAATAATCAAATATACCAAGAAATTGCTTACTCTCAATTATCAAAGGAGGAATTAGCTAATGAATAATCGCAGGAGAATGTCTGATGACAAAGTAAAAGACTTTAAAGGTACATTAAAAAAATTAGTTAGATATTTGCGTCCTTATCATAAAGTATTAATATTCGTCTTCTTTGTCGCTATCTTAAGTACCGTATTTACTATTATCGGCCCTAAAATTCAAGGTAATGCTATTACCGAAGTATTTAATGGTTTAATTGCTAAAATAACCGGGCAAGGTGGTATAAACTTTGGTAAATTAGGAACTATTATTATCACTTTAGTTATTTTATATGTGGTAAGTGCCATCTTCTCCTTTATCGAAGGCTTTGTTATGGCGGGTGTTTCCCAAAAAATAACTTATAAAATGCGTAACGAAGTATCTAAAAAGCTCCATAAACTACCTATGTCTTATTTCGATAAGAAAAATAATGGTGAAATACTATCCGTAATCGTAAATGATATTGATACTATCGGTATGAATTTAAACCAAGTTACTACTCAATTAATAACTAGTGTTGTCACCGTTGTTGGTGTTCTTATTATGATGTTAAGTATAAATGTTAGTATGACCATAATTACTTTACTAATCTTACCTATATCTATGTTTTTAATTTTAGGTATTGCTGGTAAATCACAAAAATACTTTAAAGCACAACAAAATTATTTAGCTAGTGTCAATGATAAAGTAGAAGAAATGTATAGTGGACACAATGTTATTAAATCCTTTAATGCGGAAGATAAATTCTTAGATAGCTTTCAAAAAGAAAATGATAATCTTTATAATGCCGGCTGGCATAGTCAATTCCTATCTGGTTTAATGCATCCAATTATGAATTTTGTTGGTAACTTAGGTTATGTTGCCGTATCTATTGTGGGTGGATATTTTGTAATCCAAGGCAAAATTGAAGTCGGAAGTATTCAATCATTTATTCAATACTCTCGTAACTTTACTAATCCTATAAGTCAAATTGCGCAAATATCTAGTTTATTACAATCAATGATGGCAGCAACCGAAAGAGTATTTGAATTCTTAGATAGTGAAGAAGAAATTAAAGAAGGTAAAAAAGAAATAAACTTAGCTAATATTAAAGGTGAAGTTGAATTTAAACATGTTAAATTTGGTTATAACGAAGATAAAATTATAATTAAAGACTTTAGTGCTAAAATTAAACCAGGAGCGAAAGTAGCTATTGTTGGTCCAACAGGTGCTGGTAAAACCACCATTGTCAAACTATTAATGAACTTCTATCGGGTAAATGATGGTGAAATCTTAATCGATAAAGAAAATATTAATAGTTATAAACGCAGTGATTTACGTGATGTCTTTGGTATGGTTTTACAAGATACTTGGTTATTTAATGGAACTATTATGGATAATCTAAGATATGGTAATTTAAATGCTTCCGATGACGATGTCATCGCCGCTGCCAAAGAAGTAGGAGTACACCACTTTATTCAAACTTTACCTAATAGTTATAATATGGTTTTAAATGAAGAAGCCGATAATGTTTCTGGTGGCCAAAAACAATTACTTACTATTGCGAGAGCCATTCTTGCAAATCCGAAAGTTCTAATTTTAGATGAAGCTACATCTAATGTTGATACGAGAACAGAAGTATTAATTCAACAAGCTATGGATAAATTAATGGAAGGAAGAACTTCATTTATCATCGCCCATAGATTATCTACTATCAGAAATGCCGACCTTATTCTAGTTATGAAGGATGGTAATATTGTAGAACAAGGTAATCACGAAGAATTGCTTAAACAAAATGGATTTTATGCTGAGTTATATAACTCCCAATTTGAAACATTATAAAATTCCTAGCAATAGGAATTTTTTCCTTATTATTTCATATTAATTTTTACAATAAATAACAATTTACACTAGACAAATTATTAACTAATAACTATAGTTATATATAGAGATACATTTGATAGTTAGGTGTTTTAACCTCGGTCCATTTTTATGAAAATAAATATATGGAGGAGGTGGGTCCTATGAATGGAGAAAATTTTGGATTACTTAGTAATCTTAATAATACTTTTAATAGTATTATCAAAAATTTATCAGTCAAAAGACTAAAAAAAAGAATACACCTATCATCACTGTGAATAGGTGTTTCTTAACACAATTTTTGGACTGAGAAACATCTAACTAGCGAAAATCAAATGTATCTCTTTTTTAATTCCTATATATATTATATACATAAATTTACTAAAAATGCAATAAAAAATTTTATTGACGGGGGGGGGGTATAAAATGATAAGATATACACATAAGGTAGGATTGTGTATATATG
>CANRME010000020.1 GCA_947631655.1 uncultured Bacilli bacterium
GGTGTAAAATGATAAGATATACACATAAGGTAGGAATGTGTATATATGAGAACTTTTAACCCAGAAAAAGAATTAAATAAAATCCAAAAAGGAAATAAAAATAAAATAATATTAGGTGTAATATCTTTATTATTAGTTATAACAATAGGAAGTAGTTATGCCTTATATCAAATAAGATATAATAAAAGAATTATTTATACTACTGTAGATAAATTCTATAGTAAAGATATTCAAATATCTTTATATGTAGATGGAAAAAAAGATACCACATCAGAAACTTTTCCAGGTAAAGAAAGTGGAAAAATATTTTCGCATATAACATGTGAAAATGGAAGTAGTGGAGTATTTGATAATACGAAATGGGAACTTTCTTTAAAAATAACGAAACAAGATAAATGTAATGTATACTTTATAACAGGAAACTTACCAAATCCTCCAGAATTATATCAAGGAATGATACCAGTAACATATGATAATGATGGAAATGTATATGTAGCAAATGTAACAAGTGATTGGTATAATTATCAAGACCATAGATGGGGGAATGCGGTATTAGTAGATGCGAGTAATCCCGAAATAAAAGCAAAATATTTTAATGAAACAGAATTAAGAGATGATATTGCAGGAGAACAAATATCAATAGAAGAAATATTACAAATGTATGTATGGATCCCAAGATATAAATATCAATTATTCAATGTAGGGTTAAGTGGAACACCAAAACAAATAATTAATATTAAATTTGAAAAAGGGACAGAAACAACCGGAGACATAACATGTAAATATACCAATGAAGGAAATGGGGAAATAACTGAAAGTTGTTTAAACAAAGAAGGAGAAGAAGCAAGTAAAGGTGAATGGTATACGCATCCCGCATTTACTTTTAAAGGAACAACAGAAGAAAGTGGAACCGAGTTACCAGGCATATGGGTCGGAAAGTTTGAATCAAGTGATCCGACTAGTGAAAATGGTAGAAAAAATGGTAATAATATAAATGAAGTGACAATTTTACCAAATAAAACAAGTTTAATAGGTACAGATGTAAGTACTGAATTTTATGCTACAAGAAAAATAGAAGAAGAAAATACTTCAATATATAATTTAAATTCTGTAGAAATAGATACCCATATGATGAAAAACATAGAATGGGGAGCAGTAGCGTATTTAACCCAAAGCATGTATGGTATATATAAAAATGAGAGCACATGTAATATAGAAGGAATGGATTTTAATGAATGCGAAGTATGGATTAATAATACTGTACAGGGAGCAGGAAAAACTGGCAGTGTGACAAATAACTATGGAGGAACTGCAACCGGATGTGTAGGGGATACTGTGTCGGGGCTTTTTCGATGGAGTAATGATGATGGTTTACCAGCAAATTGTCCGGACGGGAAAAAATGGAATCAAAATGGTATAAAATCAAGTACTACTGGAAATATGTATGGAGTTTATGATATGAGTGGTGGTGCATTTGATCGCGTGATGTCTGCTATTGTTACTCAATCAAATGGTGAATTATATATTTCACGTACTGGATTTCAAACAAATACTCTACCAGAATCCAAGTATTATGATATGTATACATTTAGTGATGAAAATTTTACTTATGAGAGAGGTCATTTAGGAGATGCCACAAGAGAAACATTGCTAATATTTGGGAATACTAAGGGTGGATGGAACCTGGATTATGCATATTTTCCTTATGTAACACCTTCTTTTTGGTTTAACCGTGGTGGTGGTTATGGTGAAGGACGTGCTGCTGGTATTTTTTCTCTGTATGCAGGTGAAGGAGGCCTAAACTTCTATGGATCATTTCGTGTCGTTTTGACTGCTCAATAAAGAAGAATAGCTTTCTTCTTTTTCTTTGATTAATTCTAAGTTTATAGTATAATAAAACTAGAATGCGTGGGATAAATATGAAGTATTTAGTAAGTGTCTTAATTTGTTTAAATATCTTTTTTGTAATAGTAATGGGTATTTATGATAATAAGTATGACAATAATCTAGATAAATTAAATAATAAAATAAATAATTTAGAACAAGAATTAGAGAGTTATCGTAAAGAAGAGGTATTAAATTTTTTAACTAGATATTTAGGTATGGAAATAAAAGATATAGAAGAACAATTAGTTAATGATAATTATTATATTTATACTTATAAAGTTAATAATGAAGAACAATTAGTAGTTTTAGATAAAAACTATAACTTAATAGCTTTAAATCCTAATAGTATTGATAGTTATAAATAGGTAGTTTATGAATTTGATAAAAAATTGTTGGAAGAAAGAAGATTATGAAGATTTTCTAAACTATTTAGTTTCTTTGAAAAATTATGATTATCAAAAATTTAATGAAAAATTAATTAAAACTAAATATCAAATATTAGGAATTAAGTTTCCTGTTCT
This sequence comes from uncultured Bacilli bacterium, assembly GCA_947631655.1. GTDB lineage: Bacteria > Bacillota_I > Bacilli_A > RF39 > UBA660 > CALWAM01. The sequence continues at coordinate 2,409 of CANRME010000020.1, forward strand.
TAGAAGTATTGCTAAAGAAATAAATAAAGGAGATTATAAGTCTTTTTTAGAAAATATTACTGATACTTATTTTGAAGAAGTATTTATTTATGGTTTAATTTCCTTAAATGATAATACTTATTTTACTAAATATTTAGATAAAATCGATAATTGGGCTTTATGCGATAGCTATGTTATTTCCCAAAAATTTATTTTAAAAGATAAAGATAAATATTTTAATAGTTATTTACAACTTTTATCTAGTCCTAAAACTTATTACATTAGAGTAGGACTAGTTACATTATTAAACTTTTATATGGATTATAAATATATTGAAGAAATTTTAAATAGTTTAAGTAATATTAAAAATGATGATTATTATGTCTTAATGGGTGAGGCTTGGTTATTACAAGTAATGTCTATAAATAATTCTAAGTTAGTAATAAACTACTTAAATAAACATAATAATCCTAAATTAATTAAAATGACAATAAATAAAATTAGAGATTCTTATAAGTTTTCTAAGGAAACTAAAAAAGAAATCATTTTCTTATTAAAAAGTATGTTATAATCTAGGTAGGTGAAACAATTATGTTAAAAGTAGAAAATGTAACAAAGTATTATGGTAATTTTAAAGCTGTGGATAATTTATCTTTTACTGTTAAAGAAGGCGAAATCTTTGGCCTTTTAGGAGTTAATGGCGCTGGAAAAACTACCACTTTTCGAATGATTATTGGTCTTTTATCTAAAAGTGTGGGAAGTATTACTTTAGATGATAAACCTATTGATTACTCCGTAACTGATAATATCGGATTTCTTACGGAAGAAAGAAGTTTGCTTACTAAATTAACCGTTTTAGAACAAGCTATATATTATGGCGTTTTAAAAGGTTTAACTAAAGAAGAAGCGGAAAAAAGATTAGATGAATGGTTAGAGTTCTTTGGCATTAAAGAATATAAAAATCGTAAAATTAAAGAACTAAGTAAAGGAAATCAACAAAAAGTCCAATTTATTACGGCGATTATTAATAATCCGAAACTACTTATCTTAGATGAACCTTTTTCAGGACTTGATCCAATAAACGCCGAAATGTTTATGAAAGCTATAAAAATCTTTAAAAAAAGAGGAAGTATGATAATATTTTCTTCCCATCGAATGGAACAAGTTGAACAATTCTGTGAGAATTTAGTCGTTTTAGTAAATGGTAAAAGTGTTTTAGCAGGTAATCTTAAGAAAATAAAAAAAGATTTTGGTAAAAAGAATATCCATATTATAGGAGACGTTGATACTGAAAAAATAAAGGATATTAACGGTGTTAATGAAGTAGTAGAGGAAGCTAATGAAATAATTGTAAAAATTGAAGATGACAGCATTGCTCCTAAAGTATTTGAGGTTGTGAAAAAAAGTAAAGATATTACTAAGTTTGTGATAGAAGAACCATCATTAAATGAAATATTTGTAAGTATAGTAGGTGAAGCATATGAAAACCAAAACTAAATTTTTAATTAAACAAAGTCTTGCTAAAAAGATTAATACTAAATGGTTTAAAGTAGTTAATGTTTTGTTATTGATTTTATTAGTAGCTATTGTAAATATTGATACTATTATCAATACTTTTGGCGGTGATTTTAAAGATGAAAAAAATATTTATGTCAAAGATGAAGTAGGGGTATATACTTCTTTGGAGAATTATTTTAATACTTTAAAAGATACGGTTAGTGATATGGCAAACTTTACCCTTAAAGAAAGTAAAGATGATATTAATGAGTTAACTAAAAAATTAGAAGAAGAACCAGATAATATTGTTATATTATTAAGTAAAAGTGATACTAATTATATGGCCGCTAAAATATATAGTTATGAACCTTTAGATTTAGTGGTAAGAGAGCTTATAAATAGTTCTTTAAATACTGTTAAAAGTGAGTATGCGCTTTCCTCTTCCAACATTGACCCAGAAGTTTTAGCAAGTGTTACTGCTCCGATTGAAATTGAAAGTATTATTACTAATCCTAATTCAGATAGCGAAGCTAAAGATATTATGAGTGCTGGTATTATTATGATTTTCTTAGTTCCATTCTTTATTTTAATTGTTCTCTTGACTCAAATGATTGGGGCTGAGATTAATGATGAAAAATCTACGCGTGGTATGGAAATTATTATTTCTAATGTCAGTCCTAAGTCGCATTTATTTTCAAAAATTATTTCTTCTACTTTATTTGCTCTAATTCAGTTAGGTCTTATGTTAGGGTATGGCATCATCGCTCTACTTGTAAGACGTTTAATTAATGGTAGTGTAACAAATAGTGTTGTTGCAGGTTTTGATATTAATAGTATTGTAGATATGCTTAAAAATAGTGGAATGTTAAGTTTAATTGTCAAATCTTTAATTCCAGTAATTATTATCTTTGTTTTAAGTTTCTTAATCTATGCTTTACTAGCATCTATACTAGCTAGTATGACTACAAGTATTGAGGATTACCAACAATTACAAACACCTTTAATGCTTATCTTAATGGCTGGTTATTATTTAGGCCTTATGGCTAGTGTTTTTAAAGGGGCAATATTTATTAAAATTATTAGTTATATTCCCTTCTTATCAGCTCTAGTCGCTCCTACTTTATTTTGGTTAGGAGAAACTACTATCTTGGATTTATGGATAAGTGTTATTATTCTTTTAGCATCATGCTTAATTATATTTAAATATGGAATAAGAGTTTATAAAGTAGGTATCCTAAATTATTCATCTAAAGATTTATGGAAAAAAGTATTCAAATCTTTAAAAAATAAAGAGGAAGTATAAAATGAAAAAGAGTTTAATTATAAAAATTTTAATTGCTATTTTGATTATTCTTATTGGAATAGCTCTTGGCTATTTAATATATAATCGCCATAATTTAAGTGAATTTGATTATCCTAATTTTCCAGATATGGAAACAGATTATGGCTCTTCATTGATTGATGATGCGGTAGAACCTACCCCAAAAGTAACTATAGATGATAAAATAAAACAAAAAGAATTAACTGATACTTTAACTGATATTAATTTTGGAGAATTTAAAAATTTGTTTAAGAGTAGTGAAAAAAGTATGGTTGTAATTGTAAAAGATGATTGTAATTATTGTAAGTCTTATGAACCTCTTTTAGTAGAAACTTTAGAAGAATTAAATTTAAAAATATATCGTTTAAGTATAACTAGTTTGAATACTAAAGAATTAGAAGATTTAGAAAACTATGTTTATATTGATAAAACGCCTTCAACTTATGTTATACAAGACGGAAAAGTACTTAAAGGTATGTCAGGAAGTCAAAGTAAAGAAATTATAAATTCTTTTATTGATTTGTTTTATTTACGTTAATGTCTTCCTAAATAAATAAAAGTGTGTTAAAATACGTAATGTTTTTAAAAAGTTTACGCATTCTTAGGGATTTTATATAATTTGGGCATAACTATTCTGAATAAAATAATAATAGAAGAATAAGAGGAGGTGGAAGTTATGAATAGAAAAGATTTTCCTATGTTAGAACAAGACATTATTTATTTTGATAATGGGGCGACAACTTTTAAACCTTATGAAGTTATTGATGCTATTAGTGATTATTATCGTAATTATTCTGGTAACGCCCATCGTGGGGATTATGATATATCTCTAAAAGTTGACCAAGAATATGAAAAAGGTCGCAATATTATTAAAGACTTTATTAATGCTAAAAATAGGGAAGAAATTATTTTTACTAGTGGAGCAACTGATTCTTTAAATTTGATAGTAAATGGTTTTTTTGCTAATCTTTTAGAAGATGGTGACGAAGTAATCATCAGTAAAAGTGAACATGCTTCTAATATTTTACCATGGTTTCGTCTTGCCAAAACAAAAGGTATTGTCATAAAATACGTGGAATTAGATGATAATAATTATGTTACAGTAGAAAATGTAAAAAGAGCGATAACTCCTAAAACAAAAGTCATATCTTTAGCGGAGATAACTAATGTTATTGGAGACGTAAGGCCTATTAAAGAAATATCTTCTTTAGCACATCAAAATAATATCTTTATGATTGTAGATGCTTCCCAAAGTGTAGCGCATAAAAAGGTAGATGTTACCGATACCGATGTTGACTTTTTAGTTTTTTCTGGTCATAAAATGTGTGGACCAACTGGTATTGGAGTATTATATGGTAAAAAAGAACTACTTGAAGAATTAATTCCTATTAATTTAGGTGGGGGAATGAATGAATCTTTTGATAACGAAGATGAAGTATACTTAAAAGAATTACCATTCCGCTTAGAAGCGGGGACTCCGAATATTGCAGGAGCTATTGGCCTTGGTGCGGCTGCGAAGTATTTAGAAAAAATTGGCTTAGATAATATTAGTTATTATGAACAAGATTTACGAAGATATTTACTTACTAAATTAAAAACTATCAAAGATATTGATATAGTAAATGAGGAAAGCGATTCAGGTATTGTTGCTTTTAATATCGATGGGATTTTTAGTCAAGATATTGCTGTCTATTTAAATAAATATAATATTTGTGTTAGAGCAGGGAACCACTGTGCTAAAATCTTAAAAGATAAAATAGGGGTTAAAAATACGGTTAGAGTAAGTTTATATTTTTATAATACCAAAGAAGAAATTGATAAATTAGTAAGTCTTCTAAGTGATAGAGAAAAAATATTAAAAGAGATGATTTAATGAATAATAGAGATATAATTATGAAAAATTATCTTCATCCATTTCATAAAGAAACGAAGAATGATGAAGAATATTCAACTGCTAATAGTAATAATGCTTCTTGTATTGATAACTTAAATATCTATTTAAAAATTAAAGATAATAAAATAGTAGATGGCTATTTTGATGGGGAAGCATGTGCTGTGGCTACATCTTCCGCAAGTATTATGCTACAAGAATTAATTGGTAAAACTTTAGAGGAAGTAGAAGCTTATATTAAAGATTATAAAGAATTTATCGATAACGGGACACCTAGTTCTAAATTAAACTTAAGTACTTGTTATAGTGATATTCATAATCAAGAAAATCGTAAAACTTGTGCTAAATTACCATATTATGGTGTAGAAAAAATAGTCGAAAATCTAAAAAAATAATTCGTTTATTTATATATTGTAAAAATACTAATTTTGTTATATAATGTATATAGGTGAAAGAAATTTCATAAAATAAAAAAAGGTATATTTGATTTTGGCGAATCAAATGCTTACCTTATGGGTGTGCACTTGATATCAACTAGGTTGATTCAAGTGCTTTATTATTTAAATAGTATCAAAACTATGATAAATAGTAGGAGGAATATTATAACAAATAAAAAATGAGGAATGAAAATTCCTCTTTTATAATTCACGCATTTTATCTGCATCTTTGTAAGGATTTTTAGGGTCGATTTTATCGGTAAACAAAATACCATCTAAATGATCCATTTCGTGTTGGAAAGCGACCGCAATATCTTCTCTTACTCGAATAGTGTAGGGTTCACCATTTTCATCAAAGGCTTTTACCGTAATTCTGGCGTGTCTTGGCACAATACCCTCGACCTCTCTATTAACGCTTAAACAACCTTCACCCTCACCAACATAAATCATTTCTTCGCTTTCACTAATAATTTTGGGGTTTATTACTACATAGTTTCTAAAAGTATGATCTTCTAATTCTTCTACAATGACAAATATTCTTTTTAAAATACCAATTTGAACATATGCTAAACCCATTCCTGCTCTTAAATTATAATATTCTTGTTCCTCAGGTATCTGACTCATTTCCAAATAAAGAAGCATATCCTTAATATTTTGTTTATCTTCCTTGCTTAAAGGGAAAATAACATCACTACTTTTTTTATGTAAAATTTTATCTTTTTCATCATAAATAGTTATATTAGGTAATTTACGCATTAATATCCACCTCTTTTTCTTTTAAAACTAGAGGTATTATAGCAGAAAATTATTAATTTGTAAAATAAAAGAGAGAAAAACATTCCCTCTAATTATTGTTGTTATTAAAAGACCAACCGGCTCCGATAATAATTACTAATAAGATAAATAATACTATCCAAATAGCTGCTCCTAGGCCATAACCTTGATTATAACCATAGCTTGGAGTTGGACAACATCCCATATTACCATAGCCAGTTCCGCCATAGTAACCATTGTTTCCATAGTAATACATATTAAATAACCTCCTTTATGTATCTACTATATTTTACTCAAAAACGTTACTTTTGACATTATTTATATTAAAAAAACTACTCCTATTAAAAAAACTATGTTAATATTATAATAGGGTGAACAAAATGAAGAATCGAATCGCAAAAATGGATTTATGGTTATTTATGGTAACAATAATTTTAATCATCTTTGGTCTTATTATGGTTTATACGGCTTCTTCATTTTTAACTATTGCTACCCAAAATGTTCCCTCTAATTATTATTTTATTAAACAAGCAATATTCGCTATATTTAGTTTAACTATCAGTTTAATATTTATTATAAGGATTCCCACGAAATCATATAAGTATTTCGCACCCTTTTTAATAATCGGCGTAATCGTGGCTTTAGCAGGTTTATTTTTATATGGTGTTGTAAGTAATGGTACTAAAGGTTGGTACGATTTTGGACCAGTTAGTTTTCAACCGAGTGAATTTGCAAAATCGATTCTGATTATTTTTTTAGGGTGTTATTACAATCATTTAATTATTAAAAAAGAAATAGACCCTTACCGTTATTTATTTCCTTTAATTATTGGGATTATTATCTTTGCTTTAGTTTTAATGCAACCTGATGCTGGTAGTGCTTTAATTATTAGTGGGATTGTGGCTTTAATATTTTTTGCGGTCCCTATACCAAAATATACTAAAAACAAATGTTACAAAATTATTGCGATTGGAGTTTTAGTAGGTGTAATAGGTCTTATGTTATTCGGTAAAAGTATTTTTTCTTCAAGACAGTTAGGTAGATTTAATTTTCAAAGTCCTTGTACCAGATACCGTGAACCTAGCGGTTACCAAGTATGTAACGGCTTTATTGCGATTAAAAATGGGGGAATATTCGGCGTCGGTCTAGGTAATTCTACCCAAAAATATTTATATCTACCCGAAGCCCATACCGACTTTATTTTTCCGATTATTGTTGAAGAATTAGGTTTAATTGGTGGAGTTCTAGTTATTTTTGCTTATCTGTTTATGTTATATAGAATACTTTTAATAGCGAGACGGGCGACCAATACACGGAATGCTTTAATTGCCTATGGGGTATTTGCTTTTATCTTACTTCATATTGTTATTAATCTAATCGGCGTACTAGCCCTTGCTCCTTTAACGGGCGTACCACTTCCTTTATTAAGTTATGGCGGTTCCTTTAATTTAAATATTATTGTTATGATATTTGTTGTCGAACGCATTGCTATTGAAAATAGTGAATATGCCTTACGCAAAAAAGTGGAAAATATGTAGTTAAACTTTACTAAAAACTCTAAATAATTTATAATATATCGAGGTGAAAGAAATGAAAAAGAAGATAATAATTCCTGTCCTTCATTTAAGTTATGGCGGCATTGAAAAAGCTGTTACCAGTTTAGCTAATGAACTTGTTCATGATTATGCAGTCGAAATCATTTCTTTTTATCAAATTCACAAAACGCCACCTTATAAATTAAACAATAAAATTAAAGTAAAATATTTAATAAAAGATGATATAGCTAAAAGAGTAGAAGATTATAAACTATATGTTAAAAATTTAGAATTTTTAAAACTTCTCAAAGCGTTATATCGTGATTATTTTAAAAAATTAAAATTCTTAAAGTTTTTTAAAGATTCTTTCTTTAGTTTATATATCTTAATATTTAAAAAATATTTAATGAGTAGAGCCATAAAAAATACTAAAGGAGATATTTATATATCTTCTCGCTGCGAGTTTAATAAAATTGTTTCCAAACACGCTACTAAAGGGGCTTTAACAATTGCCTGGGAACATAATCATCATCATAATATTAAGAGCAATGCTAATAAAGTCATAAATTCTATAAAATATTGTGATTATTTAGTAACGGTTAGTGAAGATTTACAAAACTTTTATGAAAAAGAATGTGCTTTAAAAAACTTTAATACGAAAGTTGTTTGGATTCCTAATTTTTTAGAAAATATTCCTTCCAATAAGGCGCCTTTAAATAATTCTAATATTATTAATGTTGGTCGTTTATCTAATGAGAAAGGTCAGTTAGATTTAATTAATGTTTTTGATATTCTACATCGTAAAAACAGCGAAGTAGTTTTGTACCTAGTAGGTGATGGAGCGGACTACCCGGAAATCGAAAAAGAAATTATCAATCGTAATTTAGCTAATTACGTTCATATGACAGGTTTTAAAAGTGGTGCATCTTTAGAAGAGTTATACCTAAATAGTTCTTTATTTGTTATGACCTCTTTTACAGAATCTTTTGGTTTAGTTTTAATTGAAGCTATGAGTTATGGCATACCTTGTCTTGCTTTTGACAGTGCGGAAGGGGCAAGAGAAATTATTTCCAATAACTATAATGGCTTTTTAATTAAAAATCGTAATGAGCATGAAATGGCATCGAAAATATTAGAACTTTTAGATAACAAAAAAGAATTAAAAAGACTTTCTTCTAATGCTTTAAAAACCTCTTTAAAATATACAAAAGAAAGTGTGATGGAAAAATGGGAAAATCTTCTAAATCAAAAATAATGTTTGTTGCCGGAGCCGGAGGACACTTAACGGAAATTTTAAAACTAAATTCCTTGTTTTCCAAGTATTCTTATTCCTTAGTCACGGAAAAATGTCCTGCTACTTCTTTTTTAGAAGAAGAGTATCCTCATCACGTATTCTATTTAGTACGTAATAGTAGTTTTGCACATCCCATAAGACTTCTTATAACTTGCTTTAAAAGTATATATCTTTATTTTAAATTACGCCCTAGATACGTTATTACCACTGGACCTAATATTGCGGGACCAATGTGTTGTATCGGAAAACTTTTTGGTAGTAAGATAATTTATATTGAGTCTTTCGCGAACATTAATACCAAAACTCTAACCGGACGCATCGTTTATAAATTTGCAGATTTATTTTTAGTTCAATGGGAAAGTATGTTAGAACTTTATCCGAAAGCCGTTTATAAAGGGATGGTGTTTTAATGATTTTAGTAACTCTTGGTACCCAAGATAAATTATTTATTAGACTTATTAAAGAAGTGGAAAACTTAGTTATTAAAGAAATAATAAAAGAAGAAGTTTTAGTCCAAACCGGGGATACTGATTACCAAAGTCCTTATCTTAAAACTTGTAAATATTTAAGTGATGCTGAGTACAATAAATATATTAAAGAATGTAGTTTTATTATTACTCATGGTGGTGTAGGGACAATTACCAAAGCTTTAGAAATGCATAAAAAAGTCATCGCCGTTGCTCGTTTAAAAAAATATAAAGAACACATAAATGACCATCAATTACAAATAATTTCATCTTTTAAAGAAAAAGGTTATTTACTAGATGGTACTTATGACTTAGAGAAATGTGTTAAAGAAATACCTAATTTTGAACCTAAAACCTATGAGTCAAATACTAAAAACTTTGTTAATTATTTAGAAACTTGGTTAAAAGAAAATCCATAAGTCTTAGTTACAGGGTCTTTAAATAGAAACATTTTTGGAGGATATATACTCCCTAATAAGTAAAATAAAATAATTACTAAAGTAATAATGTAATAAATATTGTTATTACTTTTTTTATTTAAATTCTTAAAATAAGTTAGTAAAGCCAAAAAAATACTTAAATAAAACAATAAAATATTAATTATCGTTATGGGTTTTTGAAATATTAATAGTGAACTATAAAAAATGATAATAACACTACTAATAAAAGTTACTAAAGAAAGTGCTATACTTTTAATATTAAATCTTTGATATTTAAAATATTCCCATAAGTAAAATAAGAATAGAGGAGTTAACCCAATTTTAATATGTTCCCAGGTACTTTCATTAATCGCACTAAAAAGTCCTACTAAAAAATTATAGTTAGATAATTTATAAGTAAAATGTAGTAGTGTTCCAATAATACTAATAACTAATAATACACTAAAAAAATATTTTTTCATAAAATATTTATATTATAAAAAAGTTAAAGATATGCTTAACAAAATATTTACATAAGAATTAAGAATATTCATAAAAACGAGTTAAAAATATGTTAAACTGAATACTAGAAAGTAGCGTGTTTATTCATGAATCCAGAATCAAATAATTTTAATCAAAATAATTCAAATTTAGAAAATAATAATGTGTTTAATTCCACCCCTTTAAATGACTCCCTTAATAATCAATCAATAAATAATGGGATAGGTAGTAATCCTTCTGTTGATAATGTTCCTAATCCAAATGTGGGAATAGCTCCCGCGCCACAACAACCGGCGTTTCAACCTAATACGCCAGAACTTACGAGTACTCCAACTGGTGATAGTAACAATGTAAATGTTCCTAAGAAAAATAATTCTAAAGTGTTAATAGCTGTAGTTATTGTTTTTGTTGTGATTTTAATTGGTGTGGGGATAGGAATATTATTAAATAAATCTAAATCTAATAGTAATAGCAGTACTGAAAATAGTACTGGAAACCAAAATGGTGGTACTCAAGATAATAGTAATAATACTCTAAAAGGCAATATAAAACAAATTTCGTTTGGTTCTGATGAAATTGTAGCATTAATGGATAATGGCGATTTATATTATATCGGGGATGGTGAAAACTCCAACGAAATTTATAAAGATAGTGAAAAACATAGTAAGATAAAGAAAATAGCTTCTAATGTTGAAAATATTTATTACAGTGGAATAGCAATATATTATATAAACGAAAAAAAGGAATTATATTATATCGGAGGTAGTTATAATGGTGGCAGTGCGGAAGAATTTAAAAAAGATGCCGATAATATGAGTAAAATTAAGACTGTGAGTAATATATGTGCTTTTGCTATAAATGATAAAAATGAACTATTGGCTAAAAATTATTCTACAACCTTTTGTGGATTAACCGAAAGGTATGAAGAATTTACGAAAATAGCGGATAATGTTAAAGATGTATTTGTAGGATCAAATTATGGAGGTTATATAAGCAATAGTAATGAATTATATTATATTAAACCTAAGGCTGATTTTGCTAAAGTATTAGATAATGTTAAATCAGTTGCACCTTTAATTTATAGTAATGCTTTTCTAATTTTAACCAACGATAATAAGTTGTATATATATAGTGCGGAATATAATAAAGACTTTGTCTTAACTTTATTAAGAGATGATGTAACTTTATTAAAGGATAATTATTTTAAAACTTATTTTAAAACTACTAATGGCGATTGTTTTATTGTCGATATTTTTAGTGATTTAATTTTTATTAAAGATAAAGCGGAAATTTTATTTAAAAATGAATACGCAACAGAATATTATGGAAAAGTAGATGCTTCTGATATTAATGAAATATTATATTATGTTAATGTAAATCGTTTTGGTAATAAATATGAAAAGGCCCTAATATATCTATCTAATAATGGTAAAATTGTTTTACAAGATGATAAAAATAAACAAGAAATGGATTTTAATATAAATAATATAGAGAAAATGTATGAATTTGTTAAAATTAAAGAAAAATAATAATCATTATGAATAGTGCATAAAAAAAGCCATTAATTCACAATACTAATGGTGAAAGGTGGCTTTTTTAAATGTCGAAATATAAAGTAGATATTACTAACTTAAACACTAATGATATCAAAGTTTTATCAAACACCGAAACTATTAATCTTTTTAAAAGATTGCGTAGTGGGGAAAATGTTAAAGAAGAAATTGTCAATGGTAATTTAAAATTAGTTTTAAGTATGTTAAAACGTTTTCCAAAAGACAAGCATAACATGGATGATTTGTTCCAAATAGGATGCATTGGTTTAATTAAAGCAGTAGATAATTTTGATCTCGCTTATAATTGTGCTTTTTCGACCTATGCAGTACCTTTAATTTTAGGGGAAATAAAAAGATATATCAGAGATAATACTAGTTTACGAATAAGTAGAAGTATTAAAGATTTATCTTATCAAATCTTATCTTTTAAAGAAAGTTATTATAATGAACATGGTAAAGAAGCAACATCCAAAGTTATTACTGACCATTTTCATATTACAGAATATGAACTAAATGAAGCTTTAGATAGTCTAAAAACTCCAATGTCGATTTTTGAACCTATCTATAATGATGGAGGCGATACCATTTACTTAGAAGATCAAATTGCTGATAAAAAAGAAAAAAATAAAGACCGGGATATGCTTATCTCTTTAAGAAAAGCTTTAACCAAAATTAAAGACCGGGAACGAAATATTTTACTTGAACGTTTTATTGTTGGTAAGACTCAAATGGAAATAGCAGAAAGCTTAAATATCTCCCAAGCTCAAGTATCAAGACTCGAAAAAAACGCTATTAATAACGTTCGCAAATTAATCAAATAAAAAAAGGTTTCTTGTGAAAACCTTATTTTTTATTCCCTATCTTAACTAGTTGACGATACATTAATAGAATTAATAAACCACTTTCAAAGACAACTCTAGCAATTAAATTACCTAATACTAAAGTAACTAAGAATGATAAAAAGTTAACACCAATTAATTCAAATGAAGCTAATGTTATAAATATAGCTACAAATAAATAAGCAACTTTTAAAATCGTTTCTAAAGTTAAAGTTTTAAAAGTTAAGAAATCATATAACCATCCTAAGAAACCAGGATATTTATTATCATTATTTTTATTTAAAAATGTAAAGTATAAAACTAGAGCTCCACAAATAGCTAAAATAAAACTTACTAAGGTCCAAACACCAGCAACATTCATACTTGATTCATATTCTAATCCCATCCTATATAAACTCCTTTCTTAACTTTAGTATAACTAATTTACTAAAATTTGTAAATGAATAATATAATTTTTTAGGTGATATTTTTATGCGTTTGTC
>CANRME010000021.1 GCA_947631655.1 uncultured Bacilli bacterium
ATCAAGGATTAATACCAATATATTTTAAAGAAGGAAAGATATATGTAGCAGATGTAACAAGTGAGTGGTATGATTACAATAAACATGAATGGGCGAATGCAGTACTTATAGATAATACTAATCCAGATATAAAAAGTAAATTTTATGATGAGAATGGAAACTTAAGAGGAAGACAAGAAGTAGAAGAAAGTGACATATTACAAATGTATGTCTGGATACCGAGATACAAATATCAACTATTTAATGCTAAAGTAGGGGAGTCAAGCGAACCACAAATGATAAATATTGCATTTGAAAGAGGGACAAATAGTACAGGGGATGTAAAATGTACATATACCAATGAAGGAGATGGAAGAATAACTGAAAATTGCATAAACCAAAAAACACAACAAGAAGCAAGTAAAGGTGAATGGTATACCCATCCCGCATTTACTTTTAAAGGGACGTTTGACGATGAAGGAACTGAGTTACCAGGCATATGGGTAGGAAAATTTGAACCAAGTGATCCGACTAATCCAAGTGGAAAAGAATTTTATAATATAAGTGAAATAACTGTATTACCTAATAAAACAAGTGTAACAGCTAAAAGAGTAAATGCAATGTTTAGTGCGGCAAGAGATATAGAAGATAATATTAAGTATGGATTAGAATCAGATAAAGTAGATACGCATATGATGAAAAACATAGAATGGGGGGCTGTCGCATATTTATCAAGTTCAATATATGGGCGGTATATTAATAAAGATACTTGTGTAAGTGGTGGTTGTAGGATATGGAAAAATAATGTTAAAGCCCAAATTACTGGGTGTTCTGCTGAACCATCTAATGATGGTGTAACTCCTTTTGTATTAGGAATGGTATCGACGTGTGATGTTTTATCGCAATGGGACGGTGAATATGGAATTCATGCTTCTACAACTGATAATATATATGGTATATATGATACAAATGGAGGTTCATGGGAATATATGATGGCTAGTACGGTAGATGAGTCAGGAGTATTTAATTCATTTATGACCGAACTTCTTAATATAAATTCTAAATATTATGATTTATATGGTTATGGTGTTGATGCGTTAGATCATTATCGTGGACATTTGGGAGATGCTACTCGCGAAACATTAGAAAATTTTGGGCAAAATCCCGGAGGTTGGAATGGAAATTATTCGGAATTTCCTATGGGGACTAGTGCTCTCTGGTTCGCACGGGGTGGTTGGGCGGATGCTTACGCTCGTACTGGTGTTTTTGCATTTGATTCAGTTAGTGGTGGAATGATTACTGAGGTTACATTTCGTTTAACATTATCTAAAGGAAATGAATAAATTTTCTAAATAATATATTTACCAAATACTACTAATATATTAATAAAAAATAATATCATACTACTAATGGTGGTGATATTATGAATAAAGTTCCGGAAATGATTTCTACTAAAGATATTGCTTATATAGCTGATATTTTTGAATGGAATTTTATCGTTTGTAAGAAATCACATACATTTAGTGAAAAAGTAAATGATAATGATATTAAAAAAGAATTAGAAAAAGTAAGTTTATTACATAAAAGTATTTGTGATGAATTATTAAAAATATTAGAGTAGGAGGTATTTATGGAAAAGAAAGTACAAAATGAAGAAACTAAAGTACCAGCTACTATTTGTTTAAATGATAGGGATTATTTGACAGATATATTATCAAGTGAAAAACATATGAATGTTGATATGGCAATTGCTTTAAATGAAGCTAGTAATGATGAATTATATGAAAAAATATATAATATGGCTGTAAAAATTAAGCAAGCCCAAAGAACATTATATAATTTAGCTTTTCAAAAGGGTTGGTATACTTTAGAAGAAGTTCCTCGTAAAAAGATTGATGAAAAATATAATTCTTTAATAAAAAAATATGATGAACTAAATGATTGTGATTGTGAAGAAGAAGCTTAATGGTTTCTTTTTTTGCTTTAAATTAAGATGTGCGCTATAATAAATTGACAAATGGAAGAAGGTTTTAATATGACGGCAGCAGAAAGATTATTAAAAGAAATGGAAACGCTAGAAGGTAAAGAAAAAATAGATAAATGGGTTACTGAATATATAGAAAAAGAGAAAAATAAAATTGAAAAAATTAATATTTTGATGTCTAATACAAATTATTTAGAATGGCTTAATCAATTTACTCAAGATAAGGAAAGCTTTTGTGATGATGATTGGTTATACTTTTCTGATCTAATAAGTGAAACTGATAGAGAAAATGTTTCTAAATTATGTTTATTTTATGAAGGAATTGAGAGATTCGCAAAATCAAATCATATTTATCCAATACAAGATAAATTTGGTAATGTTTATAAAATTAAACTAAATGAGATAGGTTATGAAATCGGTATTTTAATTGGTCAAGGAAGTGTCTTTTCTTGTAAAAGATGTCCCATAAAAAATGAAAAAGAATTTATTGATTTTAATGATATTATGAATAATAAAAAACAAGAACAAGTTGATCGAATTAATACATGTTTAGAAACTATATCAAAGATGGTTGTAGCGACTTATGAAAGTGGAGTTCCAATAGAATCAATAATTTATACTTTAGATAATACAATAAAGGAAATAATTTTTCAAAAAGATAAGTTAAAAGAAGCTGCACTAAAATTAAAAAAAGTGCATTTAAATAAATAATTTACTCTTTATAGCAAAGTGCAACTTTTTTTGTTTTTCCTTGACGGGGGGGGGGGTGTAAAATGATAAGATATACACATAAGGTAGGAATGTGTATATGAGAACTTTTAACCCGGAAAAAGAATTAAATAAAATCCAAAAAGGAAATAAAAATAAAATAATAATAGGTGTATGTTTATTACTATTAATAGTAGCTATAGGAAGTAGTTATTCCATATATCAAATAAAATATAATAAAAGAATTATTTATACTACTGTAGATAAATTTTATAGTAAAGATATTCAAATATCTGTTTATGTTAATGGTAAAGAGGTAGAAGAGTTCCCAGCTAAAAGTGATAATTATTCATATAGTGGGTATGAATGTGAAAATGATTCAACAGTAACATTTGACCATAATGATTGGACAGCTCAAATAAAATCAACTGGACCTGATAAATGTAAGATAAAATTTGGAGTTAAAAATATAAATTATGATACATTAAGAATAAAAGAAGATATATTAGTGGATGAAACTAATGATGCAAACTTAAGATATATCGGAGCAAATCCTGCAAATTATATTTGGTTTAATTGTTTAAAATACGATGGTTTAACAAACGAGAACGCTGAAACGGATGATTACAAATGTGAAAAATGGAGAATTATAGGTCTTATGAATGATATGACAATAGTAGATGAATTAACTAAAAAAGAAACAGATAATCAAAGTTTAGTAAAAATAATAAGAATAGATAAAACTGGTATTTCTGTATGGAATAGTGAAAATAAAAATAATTGGGCAGAGGCAAGTTTACAAAAAACTCTAAACGTGGATTATTTAAATCCAAATGATGACGGGACTTGGATAACGAATAGTAAAGACGAGAAATATAAGCCAATAAGTGCTAAAACATTAGAATTTGTAGAAAATGTAAAATGGAATATTGGAGGATGGAATGGTGCTAATATAACTGCTCAAGATTATTATAAACATGAAAGAGGCATAACAACATATAATTCTCAACCAAATATTTGGAATGGTAAAGTAGCATTAATGTATCCCAGTGATTTCAAATATGCTACTGATGGAAGTAATAGCGGAACATCTAGAGAGGATTGCTTAATAAGGATTTCAAATACTCAAGAATGCTCAGATAAAGATTGGTTATATATTCCTGGTGTGCCTCAATGGACAATTATGCCATTTTCTGGCAATTCCAGTGATGCTTTCTATATTTGGACCGTGGGTACTATTAGTACTGTTTATTCTCATAATGGTGCTGCAGTTCGTCCTACCTTATATTTAAAATCTAATGCAAAAATATTAGATGGAGAAGGTACAAATGAAATTTCATATATTCTAATACTTAATAATGAAGCATAAAAATGCTTCTTTTTAGGTATTTAAACTACTTCATTTAAAATACTAATTAATAAAGTATAATAGGGGGTTTTATGAAGAAAATTAATTATCAAGAATATAATTCCAGTATGGGGACTTTAATTGATTTAGAGGATGAAAATACTTTTAAATTAGGGCATAAAAAAGAAGCTATAAATATGCCATATAATAAATTAATATATAACTATGAAAGATTGCTTGATAAGAGTAAACCATATTATTTCTATTGCAAAAAAGGTAATAAAAGTAGAAAGATAGTAAGTATCTTAGAAATATATGGTTATAACGTAACTCAAGTATTAATTTAACTTGAATTTAAAACTATTGTTTAGTAAGATTATATTAGGTGATATAAAATGGAGTATATTATAATCGGGTTAATTGCTATAACAATAGTTTTATTAATTGTTTTAATTTTTAAAATAAAAAGTAATAATAATAGTGATCGAGATACCATCGAAAGATTAGGAAAATTCGAACTAGCTTTAAATAAAGATATTAATGAATTTAAAGATAATTTTAATCGTAATTTAAGTAGTGATTTTGAAAAAATGAATTCTTTAATTGAAAAGAAATTATTATTAATAAATGATAAAGTAAATGAAAGATTGGATGTCAATTTTGAAAAAACTAATAAAACATTTAATAATATTTTAGAAAGACTTACCAAGATTGATGAAGCCCAAAAGAAAATAGATAGTTTATCTACAGAGATTGTCTCATTACAAAGTGTTTTAACTGATAAAAAGACAAGAGGTATATTTGGGGAAGTTAATTTAAATTATATTTTATCTAGTGTTTTTGGAGAAAATAATAAAGGTATTTATGAGGTTCAACACACTTTAAGTAATGGATTTACGGCGGATGCAATTCTTTATGCGCCGGCACCTTTGGGAACTATTTGTATCGACTCCAAATTTCCATTAGAAAATTATGAACGTATGACTGATAAAACTTTAAGTACCGCAGAAAGAGAAGCTGCTACTAAATTATTCAAAAGTGATGTTAAAAAGCATATTGATGCTATCAGTAGTAAATATATATTAAAGGGAGAAACTTCGGATGAAGCTATAATGTTTTTACCGGCCGAAGCAATTTTTGCGGAGATTAATGCGTATCACTCTGATATCTTATCTTATGCTTATAAGAAAAAGGTGTGGATTACTTCTCCTACTACTTTAATGAGTACTTTAACTATTGTCGAAATGATTGTTAAGAATCTAGAACGTGATAAATATGCTTCCGTAATTCATACGGAATTAGCAAGACTTAGTGATGAATTTGCTAAATACCGTATTAGATGGGATAAACTAAGTAGAAGTATTGATACTGTAAGTAAAGATGTTAAAGATATAAATATTACTACGGAAAAGATTACTAAGCGATTTGATGCTATTAATAAAGTTGATATTAAAGAAATAGAAGCTACAAAAGAGTAGTTTCTTTTTTGCAATTAATAATCTGTTATTTGCTGTAAACAAGAGTATAATTGATTTAGGAGCATTATAGTTGCTAGAGTGTCTACCACCTTTCGTGACATAGATTGGTGGTGAGTTAATGGTGAAGAAATCTTCATTATTGGGGGTTTTGGAATCTATCATAATCATATTATGCTTGCTTATAATTCTTAAACTTATATGAAAAAGACACTTAACCGAATAGGTTAAATGTCAACCAATTTTTGGTAGGCATTCTAGCGTTTCCAAACTAAAATGCTCCTTTTTATTATATGAAGTTTTCCTTCATTAAATACATAATAGCATAAATTATTGATATTTGCAAGTTATCTAAAATAAATTAATACTAATGTTGCTACAATAATACAATAGATAGAGAAGTTTTTTAAACGACCTTTTTTTACGACATCACTTAACCATTGATAAGAGAAAAAACAAGTAATTCCGGCGGCGATTAAACCTAGGGTATAAGGAATAATTAAACTACTAGCAATGCCTGTTTCTAAAATGTCGAAAACACTTAAACCAAATGAGGCAACACTAACAGGAAAATATAACATAAAAGTATATTTTAAAGCACTATCTCTTGTTAAACCACATAGTAAGCATCCTACTAAAACTGTTCCACTACGAGATATACCAGGGAATAGAGCTATTACTTGGATAAGTCCAATAAGTAGAGCATCTAAATAGGTAATTTCATTATCTTTTTTATGGCCTTTAATATTTCTTACTAAGAATAAGAATATTGCTGTTATATATAATGCTACTGCTGTTAATTTAACACTCGCTAAAGCTTCAATTTTATCTTTAAATAATAAGCCAATAATACCTACAGGAATGGATCCAATAACAATTAATAAGCAATATTCAAAATTTTCTTTATGCTTTGCTTTAACTTCTTTTTTACCAAAAAGGTAAGTAAAAAAACTTTTAATTAAATTAATAATATCTTTTCTAAAAATATATAAAATAGCTAAAAATGAACCAAAATTAACAATGATTTCAAAGTTTAAATCATTAAACATATTAGTATTAAATAATTCTCTAAATATTAATAAATGGCCACTACTAGAAATAGGTAATGGTTCTGTTATACCTTGAATAATTCCTAAAATAATATATTTTATTAAATTCCATAAATTCATTATAATCACCTAATTAATTATATACTATTTTATTAAATTTATAAATATATTTTTAATGGTGATACTATTTTGAAAAATATATTTATTTTATTTAGTGCAATAATAACCGGAATAGGTTTTACATTTATCGTAATTAATTTAAATGTATTAGCATTTGGTTTAAATTTTGGTAGTTATTTAATTTATATATTAACTAAGTTAGAGTGTAATTTATTTTTTGTGGGTATACTATTACTAGTTATCTTACTTAAAAGGAGGAATAAAAGTGTTAGGATATGATTTAAAATTAAATGAAGCTGAAACTAAGTTTTATAATTTTTTAGATAAAGATAATTTTACATTAGAAAGTATTTTAATGTATAAAGTAAGTTATCAGAACTTTTTAAATATTTTAGAATATGAAGGAACGATAAGTGAGGAACTGTACGAAGAAATAAAAGATTCAAAGTTTGTGTTATTTTCGGATACTAAAAGTAATGCAGTAATTAAAGTAAATGATAAAAAAGAGATTGTAAAACTTTATTTTTTAGATATTAAAAGTGACTTAGATATTTTAGAACTTAGTTATAATTTTCCTAAATTAGATAAATTTTTTAAGAAAGGTAAAATAAGAGAAATTAAAAATGATAATGAAGAAGAAAAAATAAAAGCTTTTTTAACTAAAATAGTTAATGAGGAAAATGATCTTAATAAACTTAACTATCTTTTATGTGAGTGGAATGAAAAGACTAGTAAAAATATAGATAGAGTTAAAAATATATTGTTAAATAAAATAAATGGAAGAATAGATAGTGAATATAAACGAATATATAATATTGTAAAAACAATAACTAAAAAAGGACTTAACGCGTAAGTCCGACTTTATTAAATACTTCTTCGACTTTTTTCTTAGCTAGTTCAATGGTTTTAACTTTTCCTTTATCTAAAACTTCATCTACTAAATTAGAATTTAGGATTTCTTTATATTTAGTTTGAATACTTTCTAAAGTATTACATACTACATCTGCTACATTTTTCTTAAGTTCGCCATAATTAGCATCTTTAAATTTATTTTCAACGTCTTTTATTTCCATATTTGTTAAAACGGAATAGATTGTTAAAAGATTAGATATACCAGGTTTGTTTAGAGGATCATATTTAACTTGATTATCACTATCAGTTACCGCACTCATAATTTTTTTTCTTGTAGCATTAATATCATCTAAAACGAGAATAGTTCCTTTTAAATTCTCGGCTGATTTACTCATTTTTTTAGTTGGGTCTTGTAAGTCGGTTATCTTTGCTCCATTAGAAGGAATAATAGGTTCAGGTATTTTAAAAGTCTCTCCATATTTATTATTAAACCTTAAAGCAATATCTCTGGTGAGTTCGACATGTTGTTTTTGGTCAATTCCTACTGGGACGTAGTCAGCGTCGTAAAGGAGAATGTCGGCAGCCATAAGCATTGGGTAAGTAAATAAACCAACACTAAAATTTTTATGTTTTTGCGATTTGTCTTTAAATTGGGTCATTCTACCAGCTTCACCAAAATAGGTATTACATTCTAAAACCCAAGATAGATTAGCATGGTAAGGATTATCACTTTGTAGATAAATAGTATTTTTTTCGGGGTCAATACCACAAGCTAAGTATAAAGCTACTAAATTTCTTGCTCTTTCTTTTAAAATAGTAGGGTCTTGGTTAACAGTGATAGCATGCATATTAGCAACAAAGATAAATGAATCATATTTGTTTTGATATTCGACCATTTGTTTAATACTACCTATTAAATTTCCTAAAGTTATTTCTCCACTAGGTTGTAAACCGGTTAGTAATCTTTTCATATCGATTCCTTCTTTCATAAGTAGTTTATCATAAATTAGTATAGATTGTAAAATAAAACTCATAATAAAAATAGGAGAATGGTATGAAAAAGTTTGTGGTAATTTTAAGCTTAATAATATTTTTAGTAGGATGTGCTTGTTCAGTTAAGGGAGGAGCTAAAGAAAGTGTTTATATATTTTTAGAAAAATATAAATATTTAGATAAATCTTTAGTAACAGATATTGATAATTATGTAGCGGGAGAAACTTTAAATGAGTCTCAAAAAGAAAAATACAAAGAAATATTTTTGCGTCAATATAAAGATATGAATTATGAAATAAAAAAAGAGGAATATAAAAATGGTAAAGCTTATGTAAGTGTTATAGTAACGGTTTATAATTTATATAAAGCCCAAGATGAAGCTGAAAATTATTTAATGGAAAATGAAAATGAGTTTTTAAATGATAATGATGAATATGATGCAGATAAATTTATCGATTATAAGTTAGATTATATGTTAAATTATAAAGGTAAAACTACCGAAGAAATTACGTTAGAATTAGTTAAAAAGAAGGGTGTCTGGGTTTTAGAGCAACCGAGTATTATAGACCTAGAAAAAATTCATGGTATGGCTAAATAAAGTGCAATCAATAAGATTGCATTTTTTCTTTTGATTTCGTCTTGACGGGGGGGGGGTGTAAAATGATAAGATATACACATAAGGTAGGAATGTGTATATGAAAACTTTTAATCCAGAAAAAGAATTAAATAAAATTCAAAAAGGAAATAAAAATAAAATAATATTAGGTGTAATATCTTTATTGTTAGTTATAACAATAGGAAGTAGTTATGCACTATATCAAATAAAATATAATAAAAGAATTATATATACTCAAGTAGATGATTTTAGTAATAATAAAAATTTAGCTATATATGTAGATGATAGTAAACAAGATGCATTTCCCGATAAAAGTAAATATTATTTTGATAAAGTAGTATGTGATAATAATAGTACATGGGAATTTGATTATGAGAAATGGGAATTAACATTAACAACAAATAAAGAAGATAAATGTAATATATACTTTACTAAAAATTATAGAGATAAAAGTGGAGCAAATGCACCAGAATTATATCAAGGATTAATACCAATATATTTTAATGAAGCAAATGAAATGTTAATAGCAGATGTAGAGAAAGAATGGTATGATTATGATAAACATAAATGGGGAAATGCAGTATTAATAGATTATGAAAAGAAAAAAGATACATTTTATGATGAAAATGGGAAATTAAGAATTAATACAAAAATAGAAGAAAGTGATATACTTCAAATGTATGTATGGATACCAAGATATAAATATCAGTTATTTAATGTTGGAACAGAAGGAGTAGAAAAACAAATCATCAACATCGAATTTGAAAGAGGAACAAATAGTACAGGAGATATAGAATGTACTTACAAAAATTTAAATAATGGAACAATAGAAGAGAAATGTTTAAATAAAGAAGGAACAGAAGCAAGAAATGGGGAATGGTATACGCATCCGGCATTTACATTTAAAGGAATAACAGAAATAACTGGAACCGAACTACCAGGAATATGGGTTGGTAAGTTCGAAGTAAGTGACCCAGCTCATGAAAATGGTTTAGGATTTAATGAAAATAGTGAAATAACCATATTACCTGGAAAAACTAGTGTAATTGGAAATGTGAGAGCAGAATTTTTATCTACGCAAAAAATAAGTGAAGATAACAATAAATATAACTTAGATTCTAAAGAAGTAGATACACATTTGACTAAGAACATCGAATGGGGAGCAGTATCATATTTAACGCAAAGTATATATGGAATATATAAAAATAAAAATGAATGTAATATCGAAGGTATGGGATTTGAAGAATGCGAAGTATGGATAAACAATACTAGTCAGAGTACGTCAGATCAAGAATATTATCGTGGAACATATACTGGTTGTGTGGGTGCTACTGTTTCTGCAGCTCCAGAATATAATACAGAAGAAGGCACTCCTGCAAAATGTGATGCAACTAATGTATGGAATAAAAAGGGTGTAAATGCATCAACTACTGGGAATACGTATGGCATATATGATATGAGTGGTGGTTTTCGTGAACATGTAATGGGAGTTGTAGTTGGTTCCGATGGTAAGATAGCATATAATTCTAATAGTGGATTTAATGATAATATACCAAACTCTAAATATTACGACCTGTATGAATATGATACAAGTTCAATATCATATCAAAGAGGGCATTTGGGAGATGCTACAAGGGAAATATTAACAGTGGTTGGTAACTCTCTCAAATCATGGAATTCTGATTCTTCATCGTTTCCTACCTATATTGGTCCATGGATCTCGCGGGGAGGTTCGTATAGTACTACTTCTGGTGCAGGTATTTTTGCTTTTTCCTATTGGAGTGGTTGGGGGAGTTCCTTTCGTTCCGTCTTAACTGCAGCTTAATTATTTTAAAACAACGATGATTGAATAGAAAAATTCTCAAAAAAATTTGAGAATTTTTTAATTTTTAAAAAAATTTCTTCCAAAAAAAAAGGAAATCGGCAAAAAATTGTTAATATATATTATAGAAGGGCTAAATATAGACAAATAAAAAAAGGAGGAAAGATGAAGAAAAAAATTGGATTTGTTTTGATAATGGGAATATTTCTTTTTGGAGGAAATGTAGAAGCTAGTAATCTTAATAAAAGCTTTTATTTAGGAGGAAAATTTGATAATACCTTTGTGAGAAAAGGTAAAGGTGAAGAACCGTATCAATATCAACCATTATATCGTAATGATGGTCGTCAAGCATATTGTTTACAACCATTTAAAGAAGCAAAATTAGATGAAGATTATGAATTAGTAACGGAAAATATTCCCGAAGTTTTAAATATGAGTGAGAATCTTTGGAATGATATTAAACTAATTATGTATTACGGGTATCGATACGATAATCATAAAACCGAATATTGGCATGTTGTAACTCAAATTCTGATATGGAAAGCTTTAGACCCTGATGAAGTATTTGAGTTTACGAAAACTAATGATAGAAATAATTATGATGATGAAATGCAGGAAATTTTAGATTTAGTAGCTAAACATAAAGAAGGTCCTAATTTCGGGAGTGATGAGATTGCCATAAAAGAGGGTGAAACAATTACTTTAACAGATACTAATAATATTCTTAAGGAGTATAATGTTACTTCTTCGGAAGGAATACATATAGATACTAAGGAAAATGAATTAACGATTGAAGGATTAAAACCAGGAGAACATGAAATAAAAATAACGAAAAGTTTTATAGTGAACCACGAACAAAGTGCTATTTATGTAGATGATAAGGGGTCACAAATAATAGGAGTAGGTAATGATCTTCCAGATTATGAAAAAGTAATAAAAGTAAGTGTAACTACGGGTAAAGTAAATATAGATATAAAAAATGAAGATAACATCTATTCTAATTGTCAAAGTGATATTAAAACTATATATGGTTTATATGATGGAGATGAGTTGGTTGAAACATTTGATTCTTCAGCTACTAAGTCATATACAAGTAAGGCTTTGCCAGGGAAAACTTACCAAGTAAAGCAAATAAGTCATGCTTGTAGCGATAGAGAAGATAAAGAAGTGTATGAAGTTACTATTTCTTTAGAAAATCAAAATCCACATGTAAATGTTAATGTTTCAAAAAATGCTAAAGAAATTAAAATAATTAAGAAAGCGGGGAATACTTTAGAAGCAAATGCGAAGTTTACAATTGGAGATGAACTTAAAAGTTTTTCATTAACTACTAGTAATATAGGGGAAGCGACGATAAAAATAGGTTATGGGACTTATACTTTAAAACAAATAAGTGGACTTAAAAATTATTCGATGGTTTCCAATCAAACTATAACAATAAATGATACAACTCTCGATAATTATACAATTGAGTTAGAAAGTGAAGAATTATTAGGTAATTTTACTTTAAATATAAAACGTGGAGAACATTATTATAGTAATTGTTCTAGTACTATGGAAACAGTGTATGGTTTATATGATGAGGAAAATAACTTAATTCATAGTTTTAAAGCTTTTGAAGATAATAGTTATACTTTGAATAATTTATCATTGAAAAAATATTATTTGAAACAAATAAGTCATACTTGTAGTGATAAAGAAGATTCTAAAGTTTATGAAATAAGTTTAACTTCCAAGAAACAAATTGCAGAATTATCTTTGGAAGTGTTAGAAAATTTTGTAGAATTAACTATTAATAAAAAATATTTTAATACTAGTGAAAATAAGTTAACTTTAGAAAAAGATGCCGTATTTAGAGTAACTGATGGGTATGAAACTTTTACTTTAACTACTAATAGTAAAGGTAATGCTAAAATTAAATTAGGTTATGGGAATTATGTAATAGAAGAGATAAGTGGTAAAGAAAATTATTTATTAGTAAGTCCTCAAAATATTGTTATTGATGATAATACTCCTAAAGATTATACGCTTGAATTAGAGAGTGGAGAAATTTTAAAAGGAATAACGGTTATAGTAAAAGATACAGAAGGTAATCCGATTAAAGGAGGTATAATTGCTCTTTATAAGGGGACAAGAAAAGTAATGGAGCTTACTACTAATGAAAAGGGGGAAGTATGTTTTGCCAATCTTTCTTTGCGAGATTATATAATAAAAGAAATATTCCTACCTGATGGTTATCAAAAAGAGTATTTTACAGAAAATGTTGCTTTGAAAGATGATTATACGATAACTTTTATAAATAAAAGAATAGCAGAATCTGTAAATAAGGAAGAATCTTCAAATAATGAAGAGGTTTCTCAAAAGGAAGAGGTTGATAAAGATATATTACAAGAAGAAGTAGTACCTAATACTATAGCTGATGGTGATGGCAAGATAATTAAGTTTTATAGTTTACTATTTACACTAATACTTTACACTTTTTACCTAAAAAAAGCTTAAAAATGCAAATTTTTTGCATTTTTTTTATGAAAAAAGAAGGAAATCGCCTAGGTCGTTATAATATATATTTAATAGAAGGTGGTTTTTATGGCTTTTTTAGAAAGTAGGGTTATAGAAGACATTAGAACACGGGCAAATATCGTCGATATTATTGGTAGTTATATTCCTATTACTAAAAAAGGGAATGATTATGTGGCAGTTTGTCCATTTCATGATGATCATTCACCATCGATGCATATTTCGGAAAGTAAGCAAATTTATAAATGTTTTTCTTGTAATGCGGCGGGGAATGTTTTTACTTTTGTAGCTAATTATGAAGATATAAGTTTTCCTAATGCAGTATTAAGTGTAGCATCAAAAATTGGGTATGAGCTTTTAGATAGTAATAAAACATTTACCAGTGAAAGAACTTTAACTAAAGAAAAAGAAATAATGGATATAACTTTGAAATTTTTTCAAAATAATTTAAATACAGCCTTTGGAACGGCCGCGAAAAAGTATCTATTAGATCGAGGTTTAACAGAAGAAATATTAAAAGAGTTTCAAGTGGGTTTAGCATTAGATGAAAAAGATACTTTATATAAGCTTTTGATAAAAAAAGGTTATGATGAAAAAACATTATTAAATTTGGGCTTAATTAATAAAAATGAAGAAGATATATATGATTTCTTTACGAAGAGAATTACTTTTCCTTTGTGGGATAAAGATGGAAATGTGGTTGGTTTTAGTGCTCGTATTTATCGTAATGAGGATACTTCTAAATATGTAAATAGTAAAGAGTCTTATCTATATAAAAAGAAAGATACTTTATATAATTATCATAATGCTAAAAAGTATGCCAAAATAAATTCGGGTATAATAGTAGT
>CANRME010000022.1 GCA_947631655.1 uncultured Bacilli bacterium
CTAATTTATTTAAATATATTAAAAATATATCTAAAACTTTTTTATTTTACCTCTTGACTTTTACCAGATGTTCTTAAATAATAGAATATATTATAACATAAATATATAAAAAAGATTATACTTATTTAAATATAATCTTTCATAATTTTATAATGTTCTACTAAGTTATCTAATTTTAGTTTAGCATTAGCAGCACTGCTACTAGGTAGTACAATAGGTTTTATTAAAACTTTAGGATAATTATACTTCATATAATAATTATATGACGTTTTACCATTACAGAAAATCATTTTTATGTTACTATTATCCACTATCTCTTTTAAATTAGTAGGTATTACTTTTCTAATGCTACTATCACTAGAGGACTTTATTTCACAAGATAGGATTGAGTCATATAAAGCAATATGATTTTTATAAAGAAATTCTTTTTTAGTTTCAACATTATCTAGTTTGGTATTAAAGAGAATCTCTAGAATACGCCAAAAACGATTAGTGGGATTAGCATAGTAGAAATTTTCTTTTCGAGATACTATGCTTGGGAAACTACCTAGAATTAGTATTTCACTATCCTTATCATAGATAGCTGGAAAACCATGAGTTTCCATTAATTCTTCTCAATATCAATGTAACATTTTTCATCATTTAACATAACTTCATTGCTACATTTACGATATTCAATT
Source organism: uncultured Bacilli bacterium (assembly GCA_947631655.1). Lineage (GTDB taxonomy): Bacteria > Bacillota_I > Bacilli_A > RF39 > UBA660 > CALWAM01. The sequence goes on from CANRME010000022.1 coordinate 681, forward strand.
TTGGTTGCTAAGGTTTCATTTTTAATGTAATCTTCATTGTCTTTAATTACTTCTTTTACTAAATCAGTGCAATCGATATATAAAGTTATTCTATTTTCAATTTCAAAGTTAGAAGTTTTACGTAAGTTTTGAACTTTACTAATTAGTTCTCTAGCCATACCTTCGTATAGAAGTTCTTTAGTAATTTCGGTATTTATGATAACAAACAAGTTATCTTCCATACCAACATTAAATCCTTCTTTAGCAGAAATTCTAATGTCAACCATATCTTTAGTTACCGTATATTTTTCACCTGCAACGTCTAAATCTAGTTCTTTACCAGAGTTTAGAGCAACAATTTCTTCTTCAGTTAAGTTTTCTAATTTAGCAGCAAAGTCTTTGATTTTAGGACCGAATACTTTACCTACTTCTTTATAATTTGGTTTAACTGTAAAGTTCATATATTTAGCTAAGTCACTTACAAATGTAACTTTTTTAATATTTAGTTCTTCTTCTATTAATAGTACTAAATCTTTTAAAGTTTTTTCATCCTTAGCATCAAGTAAGATTTCACTAAGAGGTTGACGAACCTTAATCTTGGCTTCTTCTCTTACGAAACGGCCCATACTAATTAAGTTACGAACTAAATCCATCTTGGCTTCTAATTCTTCATTGATTAACTTTTCATTAGCTGTAGGATAATCTGTTAAATGAACACTTTCTTCGCCGGTTAAATTTCTAAATAACTCTTCAGAAATAAATGGCGTGATTGGAGCGATTAATTTAGAAAGTCCTACTAAAACTTCATAAGTAGTTATATAAACGCTCTTCTTAGAGTTGTTAAGTTCACTTCCCCAGAAACGATTACGGTTACGGCGAATGTACCAGTTAGATAAATCATCACTTACAAAGTTAGTTAAAAAGTGTACTACTTTATTTAAGTCATATTCATCGAATGAATCCCTAACATCTTTTACTAAACGATTATATTTAGATAATAACCATTTATCGATTTCTTCCCTATTTTCATAAGCAACTTCACATTTATCGGTATCAATACCATCAATATTAGCGTAAGTAACAAAGAAAGAATAAGTATTACGTAATGGATTAAAGAATTTAGAATATACTTCTTTTAAACCCGTTATGTCAAATTTAAGTGGTGTCCATACTGGAGATACATAAGGAAGATAAAATCTTACGGTATCAGCACCATATTCTTTGATAGTAGAGAAAGGTTCTACGATATTTCCTCTACTCTTACTCATCTTTTTACCTTCGGCATCGAGTAATAAGTCATTTACTAAAACATTTTTAAATGGTGAACAACCTTTAACAAAGACACTAATTACCATTAAAGTATAGAACCAGCCTCTAGTTTGGTCGATACCTTCACAAATGAAGTCCGCAGGAAATTGGCTTTCCCATAAATCTTTATTTTCAAATGGATAGTGGTATTGGGCAAAAGGCATAGACCCAGAGTCGAACCAACAATCTAGGACATCGGGTATACGGGTCATTTCGCCACCACAATTAGGACATTTTAGATGAACTTCGTCAATGTATGGTTTATGTAAATCTAAGTCTTCTGGTAGTTCTTTAGTAGCTAATTTTCTTAATTCCTCGATACTTCCAACCATAGTCGTATGTCCACATTCACACTTAAAGTATGGAATAGGACTTCCCCAATAACGATTACGAGAAACATTCCAATCATGAGCATCAGCAAGCCAGTTGGCAAAACGTTTTTCACCAACATAAGCTGGGTACCAATTAACTTTGGCATTAGCTTCAACTAACTTATCACGCATTTCACTAACCTTTATATAATAACTTGGCATAGAATAATAAATTAGAGGGGTATCGCATCTCCAACAATGCGGATATTTATGCATTACTTTTTGTTTTTTAAATAATTTACCATTTTCTTTTAAGTAAGATACCACTTCTTCATTAATATCGTGAACGAAAGCACCTTTCCATAAACCATCGGTATAACAACCATCTTTACCAACCGGATTTAGATATGGTAAATCATATTTTTTACCAACATTAGCATCATCTTCACCAAAAGCGGGAGCAATGTGAACGATACCAGTACCATCTTCCATGGTAACATAATCAGCACAAGTTACATAGAAAGCTTTTTTATCAACACTTAGAGATGGAATTAATTGTTCATATTCCATGTATTCTAAGTCTTTACCTTTATATTCTTTTAAAACTTTTACTTCGTCCCCTAAAATAGCACTAACTAAAGATGCAGCTAAAATGAATTTTAATCCTTTACTTTCAACCATAACATAATCGGCTTCAGGATTAACACATAAAGCCACATTCGCAATTAAGGTCCAAGGAGTTGTCGTCCAAGCAAGGAAGTAAACGTCTTCGTCTTTTTTCTTAAATGGTGCGATGACAGTTATCGCCGTATCTTCTTGATAGTTTTGGACAACTTCATGACTAGCAAGTCCGGTACCACAGTGAGGACAGTATGGAACTACTCTTGTTCCTTCATAGAACATTCCTTCCTCAAACATTTTCTTTAAAATCCACCATTCTGTTTCGATATATTCATTTTTATAAGTTAAATAAGGATTTTCAACATCGAAGAATTGACCCATCTTTCTCGTAAGATCCGTAAATGCACTTTCATTTTCTCTAACACTTTTACGACATTCTTCATTAAATTTAGCGATACCTAATTCTTCAATTTCTTTTTTAGAAGAAATACCTAGTTTCTTTTCCACATGATTTTCAATTGGAAGTCCATGGGTATCCCAACCAATTTTTCTTATAACTTTCTTACCATTCATAACATGATATTTTGTAACCGTATCTTTTAAGTTTTTAGCTACCATATGGTGCAAGCCTGGAAAACCATTAGCAAAAGCAGGTCCATCATAAAAGACAAAGGTATCATTATTTTCTCTTAATTTTACTTGCGCATCATGCATTTTATTGATGCTACCCCAAGAAGCACTTATACTTTCTTCTACTTCACTTACTGGTCTTTTGTCTAGTTCTTTAAAATTTTTCATAATAACTCACATTCCTTTCACTTTGTTCAAGGCACACATAGTCATGAAAACTTGAACAAAATTTATTTTATCTTATAATATCAACCTTGAAGGAGTGTGTTCTACAAAGCACGGTGGAAGGAGTTGCAGACTTCCTGCTAACTCATTATGGATTAAATCAGCATAATAACCTGTGCAAATGTGATTATTTCAAGCACACATAAGTAGTCCTTTAAGGCTGAAGACTAATCTTTGACTTTAGTTAATTCTTAGTGTTAATCACATAGACAACTCACTCCTTCAAAAATTTTTTTGAAAGGAAGGTTTTTATTATGGAAGTTATTTATTCAAAAGCATGTGGTGTTGATGTGCACAAATCTTTTATTGTTGCGGTCATTTGTGACTCAACTTCCATCACACCTAAATATTTTAAAAAACGTTTTTCTACCTTTAGTAATGATTTAATCCGATTTAGAAATTGGTTAATCGAAAACGACTGTTTTAATGTATGCATGGAATCTACTGGTAAGTATTATGTCCCTGTATACAATGCATTAGAAGGGTTTATTTCTAATGTCGTCGTTGCCAACCCTAAATGGGTTAAAGCTATTAAGGGTGAGAAAGACGATAACAAGGATGCAAAATGAATTGCGGACTTGTTTAAAATGGGATTAGTTCGTTCTTCTTATATTCCTTCTAAAGATTTTCGTATCTTAAGAGAATTTACTAGATATCGTTACAAACTTACTAACACCAAAACTTCTGAGAAAAATAGATTTACTAACGCTCTTACTGTTGGTAATTGCAAACTTGATATGGTTTTTACCGACATCTTTGGTAAATCTAGTCAATCTATAATCAACATCATTTTAAATAATGATTCTTTCTCAGATGAAGATATTATAAGTTGTTTAAGAAAAAATTGCAAATCTTCTAATGAAGATATATTATCTTCTGTTGATGGAATACAATTTACGAATGAACAAAAACTAAGAATTAATATTGTCAAAGATCATATTGATTATCTTAATAATCAAATTATTAAGTTAGATGGAATAATTGATTCTTTAGTGAAACCTTATGAAGCTTACATTACTTTGCTTTGTACGGTCCCTGGTATTGATAGAAATTCAGCAATTGGTATTTTATCAGAAATTAGCAACGATATGTCTCAATTTAATTCACATTATCGTCTTGCTTCTTGGGCTGGTCTTACTCCTGGTTGTAATGAATCTGCTGGTAAGAAAAAATCTGTTAAAATTTCTCGTGCTGGAGTTTATCTTAAACCTTATCTTGTTGAAATTGCTCATAATGCAGTTAAAGATAAAACCAATTCTTACTATGCTAAGAAGTTTGATAAAATCTCTAAACGTCGTGGTAAGAAACGTGCTTACATTGCAATTGCTAGAAAGATTTTAGTTGCTATTTATCATATGTTTCTTACTGGTGAAGTTTGGAATCCAGTTGATTTAGCATCGGTTGAAACACCAGTTAAAGATCGAATTAAATATACTAAAAACAATTTCAATCAATCACTTAAACAATTATTATCTCTAGGACTTACATCTAATGAATTAATTGATTTAATTAATCAGAATGCCAAGAATTTTTCTATCTAATTTTTGACTTTCTTTGGGGGTAAGGGGAAGTCTGCCCTTTTTTGATTAATTTTATAAAATAAATTTTGTTTTTCTTTTCAGACTACTCCTTTCTAAATAAAAAAATTCATAAGTTAAGGACGAGCTAAACCCGTGGTACCACCTTAATTTATGAATTTAATCATACACTTATAACTTGTAACGTAAGTTCTTCCGTTTATACTTTTAATATAACACATCCAAAAGTGATTCATAATTAGTTTATTTATTAGTTCTCACCAACCACTAACTCTCTTAAAATAAAATCTAATTAACGTCTTTTTTCATTTGTTTTACATTTGATATTATAAAGCATTATAAAGATTTTGTAAATATTTATTTAATTTTTTTCCTTTTTTCTAGTTCCTTTAAACTTTTTTTAGGTGTTTGGTTTAGAAAATAATTTCCTTTTTTAATTAAATCTCTATTATATAATCTCTTATCTTCTTCACTTAACAAACGATACTCATTATCTGTAAGTTCCATTCGTCTTTTTTGGACGGCAAAATAAGTTTGAGCAAGAGCAATACTTTCTTTTCTACTATCACCATTTTGAGCAATTAGATAACAAGCATATCTTGAAAGTTTATAATCCTCAATCATTCTTTCAGTTTTCGAACCTATTTCAACCATTTTGTCGACTCCGACAAAATGGTCATTAACACTAATATTACTAGTTAAACAAGCTATTTTCGCTTTTTTGATAACTCCCTCGAATTTTCGCCATTCCGTATAATCTAGAGTTTTTTGTAATTCTCTTCCAAGCCAATATTCATTCCCCTCTTCATCAATATGTTTAATATCTTCAAATATTTTTTCATTATAATTTTCTATATTATTCATCAAATATACCTCCCATCTATAGAAAACCTAATTTATTTACTGCATACTATAATTATACTACTGCAAACTTTAGTTCGTCAAGAGAAAGAAAAAAATTCATAAATTAATCCTAAAATAATTTATGAATTAGTATTTCAATTGATACTTAATACATATGGTGTTGCAAAACTTCCATCTCCACCTGCCATTTTAACAATTGACTTTAGGAATAAAGAAGGACGAGCCTCCCAGCTAGCCGCAGTTGCATCAAAACCATGACCTCCCCAACCAGCATATGTACTAAATTCAAAAACCCTACTAGAACTATTTGAATTAGGTGTAATAGTCCATTGATAACGTTGTGCGCTCACCCAATCATTTTCCCAACACGATGATTCATTACCCCAATAATACATTCCCTTGGCTAAACATTGCTCCCTTGTCGTGTCCCCTCCGACGGCATATCCGAAATCACTTGTATGCATCAAACCAATATATCCATCCCAAGTTGATAGTGCACCTTCTGGTACTTCTTCTCCTCGTTCATATGTATAAAATTGAGCTGCTGTTATGTTCGAAGTATTCCATCCTCCGATATGCCATTTTACTTTTTCTATAATTTGTTGGGTTGCACTTGTTAGTGGCTTATATTTTTTATCTTTACTACCAGTTATCCAACTTCCATCATCACCTTCTGTTAAATAATTATTATTTAAATAAGTTTGTAAACTGGATTCCGACCAATTATTCGAATTTTCAATATCCCACATGATAGCTCCCAAAATATCTGGTCTCATTATTTTAATTAAATTTTGTTTTTCATAGGTTGCTATCCCTTCTTCAGATACAGATGATACTTTCTCAATATTTTTGAAGGAACCAATGATTCGCCATTTTTCACATGTTGATTCAGATGGATTACTATAATCATCACAATTAAACCAGATATAGTTATTTGGATCTGCTCCTATATACCTAGCATTATTATCCGGGTCATCCATTGCAATAAAATCCGTAAATTTTTCTCCTACTGTTAATAAGCATTCAGACATTGCTTTATTTTCACATGAATTCATATTAAATGGACTTTTTACAAAAAATACGGTACATTTATCTGGACCATTTATATCAGCATTTAGTTTCCAAGAATCATCATTCCAATTAATATTAGTTATATTATCATTTTCACATTCAGTATGGGAATATACATATCCTTCTTCTTTAGTAGGAAATTTATTTGTCGATTTTTCTTGGTCATCTAATTTAACTGATAAAATAATGTCTTTACTATAGAATGGTTCTACAGTAGTATATATAATTTGTTTATTATATTTAATTTGATATATTGCATAACTACTTCCTATGGCTACTATTAATAGTAATAAACATACACCTATTATTATTTTATTTTTATTTCCTTTTTGAATTTTATTTAATTCTTTTTCGGGATTAAATTTACGCATATGGTACCTACTCTCTATCTATATTCTAAATTATACTCCGAGTTTCTCCACAATTCAAGCATAAATAGTGGAAAAATGCGACAATTAAAATGTGATAGATATGATAGGAAAAATTATTAAAACAATGCGAAGAGAAAAAGGTTTAACACAAGAAGAATTAAGCAAAATTACCTTTATTGGAAGAAGCACTTTAAGTGATTATGAACGCGAAAAGACTGATATTAATTTTGAAAATATTGAAAAAATTGCAGCAGCTTGTGGATATGAAGTTATCTTTGTAAATAAACAAAATAAAAGTAATAACTTAACTACTAAAAATATTAACAGAAAAGAAATTTAAAAACTCTCGAAATGAGAGTTTAATTTAATTTTTTAATGTCTCTATACATTCTAGGATGATAACCTTTTTTATTATAGAAATTAATAGCATTATCATTATAAGCAAAAACATCTACTAAGACATACTCACAACCAACGGATTTAAAATATTCTTCCATTTTAGTAATAAGTAAATTACCTATTCCTTGACTACGAACTTTTTTGGTAACTATTAATTCAATTATTTCTCCTCTATTAGGGCATTTATAATCTAAGTAATCAAATTCACTATAAGGAAAAATACATCCCATAATTAAACCAACGGCTTTATCGTCTTCAATAGCAAGATAACATTTACCATTATTTTCTTTTACTGTTTCTAAATCTACTTGTGCCATTTTATCTTTGTAATCAGGATGTAACCTGTCTAAACCATCTTTATCGATAGAAATAATATATTCTTCTAACTCTACTAATAAATCTTTAACATCTTCTAGATATTTATCATTATATTCAATTATTTCCATTACTCAAATACTTCTTTCTAGTTAATTCATATTTAGAAAAAGTTAATGTTCCATCATAAAAAGTATAATTAGAATCGTGAGTTTCTTCTCCTATTTTATCAAAACCTAATTTTTCAAATACTCGGCAAGAAGCAACATTATCTTTTACGGCCCCAGAGATTATTTTTTCTATTTCAACTTTTTTAAACATATAGTCAATCATAGCACAAGCAGCTTCTGAAGCATAACCTTTACCTTGATATGTCGGATCAAGATACCATCCGACATCACGAACAGATAAATCTTCGCCGTATTCTTGGGCACTAACTTGACCGATAACTTCTTCTTTACCACTATTTGTATAATCGGCTTTTAAGAATATGCTCCAATAAAAGACATCTTCGTTACCGGCTTTATCTACTTTAGCTTGATAAAATTTTTCTTGTACTTCCCAAGTCCAATATTCTTTATCATTAGCATGTTTTTTTGCTCCTACTAAATACCATTTATTAACTTCGGGAAGCATTAATATTTCCCATAATCTTTTTTGTTCGGCCATAGTAGATTTTCGAAGTACTAATCTATCCGTTTCAATAGTTCTACTGCCAATAAAATTCATATAATTCTCACCTCATTTAATATAATAATATTATATCATAGAAAAATTTAATTACCAAAAATTAATTGTCAAATAGTATATTTATTGTTAAAATTATACTAGGTGGTAAATGTGATAAATAAAAGTATCTTTAGAGAGTATGATATAAGAGGAATATATCCCTATGAATTAAATGAAAATACGGCTTATATAATTGGTAAAAGTTATGGTTCATATATTCAAGAAAAATTAGGGGAAAATATTGCTACTGTTGGAATGGATAATCGGTATTCTTCTCCGGATTTACATGAAAATTTAATTAAAGGTTTAACAGAAACTGGTTGTAATGTTATTGATTTGGGGTTAGTTACGACTCCTATGTATTTTTATGCTTGTATTAAAACTAATACCCATGGCATTATGATTACGGCTTCTCATAATCCTAAAGATGATAATGGCTTTAAATTTTGTTTTGATAATTTAGGAAATGCGCGAGGAAAACAAGTATATGATTTTAGAGATTATACTTTATTAGAAAACTTTAAAACAGGTAAAGGAAAAGTAATTAATTATGATATAAGACCATCTTATATAGAACTATATAAAGAAGATATTAAATTAGGAAGAAAAAAATTAAAAGTTGTTGTAGATTGTGGTAATGGGACGACTTCCATTATTGCTAAAGATATTTATTCATTGTTTCCAATGGACTTAGTTATGTTATTTGATGATTCCGATAGTAGTTTTCCTAATCACCATCCGGATCCAGCCGTCGAAGAAAATCTTACCAAATTAAAAGAAAAAGTTTTAGAAGAAAAGGCTGATGTAGGCATCGCTTTTGATGGCGATGGCGACCGCGTAGGAGTTATCGATAATGAAGGAAAATATGTTTCAGTAGATAAGTTAATGGCGATATTTGTTATTGATTTAGTTAATAAAGTTTCTAAAAAGGAATTTTTATATGATGTTAAATGTTCTAAAGCGTTAGAAGATGTTATAACTTCGCTTCATGCTAAGCCTATTTTATGTCGCACTGGTGCATCTTATACGAGAGCAAAAATTAATGAAGATAATATTCCTTTTGGAGGAGAATATTCTGGACACTTAGTATTTAAAGATCGAATGCCAGGATTTGATAGTGGTATTTATGCAGGTCTTAGATTATTAGAAATATTATCAAGTGTTAAAGAACCTTTAAGTGATATTTTAAAAATGTTACCAAAATATTATAATTCCCCAGAAATAAAAATTAAAACTACTGATGAAAAAAAATTTAAAATTATTGAAGAAGTAGCCGAATATGCTAAAGAAAAGGGTTATGAAAATATTACTATTGATGGTAATAAAATCGTATTCCCAGATTCTTCTTGGGCATTAATTAGGGCTAGTAATACCGGACCTAATCTTACTTTAAGATTTGAAGCTTTAACTAAAGAAAGATTAGATGCGTTGCAAAAAGAATTTATAGACTTAGTAAATAATTTATTGTAGAATACTATTTGCAGGTGGTTTTGATGAAGCACAAAAAGAAAAAATACATACCAAAAGGAATAAATGAGATTATAAATTACTATGTAAGAAAAAAATTAAAAAATGAACAAGTTAGTAATTATGATAGAGAATTAGCTAATTTAATAGATTATTGGAAGATGCGAGTTACAACTTTTCATTATTTTGTATTAATTGGTTATAGAAATAATACTCCTATATACTACTCTATTACAACAGGATTAACTAATAGTTTTTATGATAAACATGATGATGACGCCGAAATGATGAATATTGTTTATTTATATGTTATTGAACATGGTAATTTTGTTTTTATTAATCCAAACAAGATTACTAATTTAGAAGATGCTTACTTAGCATATGAAGAGTCTTATAATTTAAAAGATAATCATGAGTTAATGACTAAAAGTTTAAAAAGAATTTTAGAAAAATAAAAAGATTACTTTTCCTGTAACCTTTTTATTTTGGCTAATTGGTCCTAGAACTAATAACCAACCCTTTTTATCTATAACAATTAGACTAAGGCGTCTAATGCTAACAAAATCATGTCGTTTAAAGCTCTTTCACGGTCTTCAATAGAAATAATCTTTGGACTAAACCGAGAGTTTACGACTGTAGCCATGGCAGTAGCTTTTTTACCTAAACTATTGGCAACATGTACTAAACCAAAGGCTTCCATTTCTTCTCCTAAAGGATGAATATTTTTAGGTATTCTATTCATAATGGCATCTAAATCAACATAAGGGCCGAAAACATCACAAGTCATAAGCATACCTGCATGAAGATTTAATTTCTTTTTAGCAGCAACTTCTTTGATACGAGTATTTAATTCTTTATCAGGATTAACAGTATCTAAAAGATAACCATTATATTGATATGCAAAATTGCTTTCGGAATAAATTTTATCTGCAAGAATTATTTCGCCTACATCAGCACTAGGGCTTAATGCTCCACAAGTACCAATTCTAATTATCTTTTCAACATTGTAGAAATTATATAATTCAAATGCATAAATACTCATAGATGGCATACCCATTCCACTACCCATTACAGTTACTTGAACACCTTTATAAAAACCCGTAAATCCTAACATATTTCTTACATGTGTTACTTCTTTCGCATCAGTTAAAAATTTTTCGGCAATATATTTTGCTCTTAAAGGGTCTCCAGGCATTAGTACTACTTTAGCTATTTCACTTTCTTTAGCATTAATATGAACTGGTTCTTTAGGTATCGCCATTTTATATTCCTCCTCTATATTAATATTATACAGCACTTTGTTAAAAATATGTCAAGTATTTAAAAACGTTGACACTTTATTGTGTCAATGTTTGTGTAAATATATTAACTATTATTATATTATGGTGCAGTTAAAACCACACGAATTGAAGATCCTGTATTTGCTCCATAGTATATTCTTATAAAATTAAACAACCCTGCTCTTGCTGCTTCAGCATACCATCCCCCACGTGAAAACCACTGCCACACATCAATTCCTAAAGATGGAAATAATATTGTATCCCCATTCCATCCTCCTGTATTACTATCTTTCAAATTTTGGACAATTTCCCTTGTTGCATCTCCTAAATGACCTCTTTCATATGTAGTGTAACTAGTATCAAAGGTATATAAATCATAGTATTTTGAATCAGATATTGTATTACCATCAAATCCACTACGATCTAAATATGGACCATCTCCAGTTTGCTTAATCAGAACACCCATTATGTGATCATATGCCCCGCCATTCATATCGTATATGCCATACATATTTCCTGTGGTACTTGCTTTTACACCTCCAATATTCCATTGTTTATCTACATCACACATTGCTGGCTGTGTTCCATTATTATTCAATTTTACTGCAGCATCCACTTTATCTCCAACACAACCCGTATGTGTTCCACCATAATTATATTGCGTAGATGGTTGCATAGTAATACCTTGAACAGTATTATTAATCCATACTTCACACTCATTAAAACTCATATTGTCAATATTACAAGTGTTTTCATCTTTATATATTCCATATATACTTTGCGTTAAATATGCTACTGCTCCCCATTCGACATTCTTCATCATATGGGTATCTATTTCATTAGAATTTAAATTGTATTTTGAATCTTGCTCTATTGATCTTGTAGTATAAAACATTGTTCCTATAGGATTACGTACAGTACTTGTTTTATTTGGAAGTATAGTTATTCCACTTAATGTATCTGCTCTACCAGTCGGATCCTCTGGATCACTTGCTTCAAACTTTCCTACCCAGATACCTTTTAATTCTGTCCCATTATCTTCAAGTGTTCCCTTAAATGTAAAGGCAGGATGGGTATACCATTCGCCATTACTTGCTTCTTTTCTTTTTTCATTTAAACAACTTTCAGTTATGATTCCATTTCCTTCATTGGTATATTTACATGTTATGTCTCCGGTTGTTTCTATACCTTTTTCAAATTTAATGTTTATTAGTTGTTTTGGTACTCCTTCATTATTTACGTTCCATAATTGGTATTTGTATCTTGGTATCCAGACATACATTTGAAGGATTTCGTCCATTGGTATTTGTTCTCCTGCTATATCATCTCTTAATTTATTATTGCTATCAAAGTATTTTGCTGTTACTCCTTCTTTGGTATTATCTACTAATACCGCATTCCCCCATCTGTGGTCTTGATAGTTGTACCAATCACTATCTATATCTGCTACATATACATTTCCTTCTTTATCATATACTACTGGTATCATTCCTTGATATAGTTCTGGGGGATTTGGTAAGTTTCCTGTTATAAAATATACATTACATTTATCTTGTTTCGTTATTTTTAATTCTAGTTCCCATTTCGTATTATCAAATACTCCACTACTTCCATTTTCACATGTTATATGCGAAAATATTTTTCCACTTTCTTTATCTGGAAAAGTTTCTGATGTTGTATCTTTTTCTCCATCTACATATAAAGATATTTGCATATCTTTACTATAAAAAGGAGCAACAGTAGTATATATTATTTGTTTACTATATCTTATTTGATATAAGGCATAACTACTTCCTATGGCGATTATTAAAAGTAATGCCATAATACTAAATATTATTTTATTTCTATTTCCTTGTTGCATTTTTCTTAATTCTTTTTCTGGATTAAAAGTTCTCATATATACACATTCCTACCTTATGTGTATATCTTATCATTTTACACCC
>CANRME010000023.1 GCA_947631655.1 uncultured Bacilli bacterium
TTAAGGTAGTCATACCTCTACGACCATTAGTCGTTGGTTTATATGATTTAATTGGCATATCTTACTCCTCCTTATAATTCTATTTTATTACCTTCTACTAAGGTAATAATAGCTTTCTTATATGTTTTAGTTTTACCAGTGTAACGTCCAACTCTTTTATCTTTAGCTTTAGTATTTAGTGTGTTAACACTTTTTACTTTAACATTAAAGGCTTCTTCAATAGCTTTTTTAATAGCTATTTTATTAGCGTCTTTACGAACTTTAAAAGTATAAACGTTATTTTGGTTTGCATAAGCAGATTTTTCGGTAATAACTGGTGCAATAATAATATCAGTATAGTTTGTCATTATTTAAGCACCTCCTCGATTTTTTCTAAGGCTTTTTCTTCTACTACTACAACGTCAGCATTAACTAAATCTAATGGGTTAATTTCTTCTGCCATAACAGTATAAGCATAACCTAAATTTCTTGTTGCTAAATATAGATTAGCAGCATCATCACTAGTAACGAATAATACTTTACCATTTAGGTTTAAAGTTTTAATTAATTCTTTTACGGTACTAGTTTTAGTATCTTTAATTTCTAGAGTATCAACTACTAGAAGAGCTTTACTATTAATTTTATCAACTAATGCACTCTTTAGAGCAAGTACTCTTTCTTTCTTATTAATTTTAAATGTGTAATTGCGAGGTTGAACACCCATTGCAATTCCACCACCACGCCAGTGTGGGGCTCTAATAGAACCTTGTCTAGCTCTACCAGTTTCTTTTTGTTTCCAAGGTTTCTTACCGCCACCAGAAACTTCACTACGAGTTTTGGTTTTAGCAGTTCCTTGTCTTAAACTATCTAGTTGTAAACGAATAGCTTTCTTTAGTACTACTTCATTTACTTCGATATCCCAAATATTTTTGTCTAAACTTAAATCTTTAACTTTTTCATTTTTTAAATTCTTAACTTCTAACTTTGTCATTTACGAATCACCTTTCTTTGCAAAAACTATTATTAGTTTTCTCCTTCTTGGTTTTCAGGCACTTCTTCGGTAGAAGTTTCTTCTGCTGTTTCTTCTTTAGTTTCTTCTACTACTTCTTCGGTAGCAGGTTCATTAACTTCTTCGGGAGTAGCTTCTTCAGTTACTTCTTCAACAGCATCAACTACTGTTTCTTCTTCGTAACTAGCTAACTCTTCAGCAGCTTTTTTATCTTTCTTAACAGCAGATTTAATTAAAACTAAAGATTGTTTAGCACCTGGGATATTACCACTAACTAAAATGTAATTATCTTCGGTATTAACATCAACTATATATAAGTTTTGAATAGTTGTTGTATCTACTCCCATATGACCTGGAAGTCTTTTACCCTTTAATACTCTTTTTGGTAACATTGTACCCATTGATCCTGGTCTTCTATGATAATCACTACCATGAGTCATAGGTCCACGACTTTGTCCGTGTCTTGTAATAGAACCTTCAAATCCATGTCCTTTACTTACACCAGTAACATCGACATATTCTCCAGAGGCAAATACTGAAGCATCGATTTTATCTCCTAAATTGTAAGAGCCTTCATAATCTCTTATTTCTTTTAAGTAGCGCTTAGGAGTAGCACCAGCTTTTTTAGCGTGTCCCATACTAGCTTTATTAGCACGAGCACTCTTCTTGTCGCAAATACCTAATTGTAAAGCGTTATAACCATCATTTTCTTTAGTTTTAACTTGCATTACTGTATTAGGTTCTACTTCGACAACTGTAACTGGAATAGCTTTGCCTTCTTTAGTGAAGACTTCAGTCATTCCTAGTTTTTTTCCTAAGATTCCTTTCATTTTTTTCACCTTCCATTATTACTTATTTGATGCTTATTCCAACACCACTTGGTAAATCTAAGTGTTGTAAAGCATCGATTGTTTCTTTGCTTGGGTTTTTAATATCAATTAAACGTTTATGAGTACGCATTTCAAATTGCTCACGAGCATCTTTATATATGTATACTGCTCTTAATACCGTAAACTTTTCTACTTCCGTTGGAAGTGGAATAGGTCCTGATACCTCTCCCCCAGTTCTTTTAACTGTTTCCACAATTTTACCAGCAGCTAAATCAATTAATCTGTGGTCATATGCTTTTAAGTTAACACGAACTTTGTTACTTGACATATTGTTATGTCCTCCTTTCGCCTATATCTAGTATAGACTTGCTCCGTCCCGAATTACCTGATAGTAGGAAATGTTTTAACAACACCGCCTAGCGTATCAGCAACCTCGCACATCCTCGCAGTCATACATTCAAAAGTATAGCAATAAATTCTATGAAAATCAAGGGGAAAATTGCAATTTTTCGATAAAATTTTACAAATTTGCAAAATTAAAAAATAACCAAGTTAATGATTATTTTTATGGTTTTCTTACTAATCTTAAAGATTCAGAACCTGTTAAATGATTAATTTTTTCAACAAGTTTATTATAATCTGCGGTATTTATTGATATTAAATATTCTACTTGTTCTCTCGTTAATAAGTCATCTTTAGTTATTGTAGTTAGTGGAGTTATGTTACGAGGTATGTAACCAATTACGCCATCTACCATACATTCAGCGAATCCTTTATAAGTTACATTAAATGCTACAGCACGAGTTAAAACGGCTGGAACTAATTGCTCACCATAATAAGGGCTCTTTTTATCTAACTCAATATACGTTAAATGATTTTCATCAGCATAAGCAGTTAATGTCTCTAAATTGTCTGGACAAATTCTATCGTATAGAAAAGGAACAACTAATTCTTCTTCAAATCGTATAATTTTACCATTTTTGTCTCTTTTTAAACATATTACACCCCATTTATATAAAACTTTTGCATCGTCTAATTCATCCTCAAATACTGATTGGGTGGAAACTACATCTAAAACGGCATAGTAATCGTCATATAAGTGATCAATATAATAATATTCTTTAGTAACAGCAATTCCTCTATTTGCTAGATAACGTTTATATACATTGCTATTCTTATTAACATTACCATTTTTATCTATTATTGGTATAGCCTTTTGATTTGAATAAACCTTTAAATTTTCTTTCATAAAAACCTCCTTGTGTTAATTATTATATCATAACGTTAATTTTATTTTCTACTATTGTTATGGCTTTCTAAAAAAGTATCTTGGATTGCTCTTACTCGATCACTAATTATTTTTTGGACAAAGTTTATATCATTTTCATTTTTTAAAATATGATTTTCTATTAAAGCAGTTTTATATTTTTCAACACTAATCATTAAAAGAGTAAGATTAGTAAGATAATTAAGTCTATCTTCTTGACTTAAATTTGCAATTGGTTTGTTAATTATTTCTAGCATTCTTTGGAAGTTTTTTATATTTTTTATATATTCTTCACGAGAAAGTAGAGAAGTTTCTTGTAAATATTCACTTAGTAAGTTTTCACTATTTATATCTAAACTATTATTTCTTTTAGATTTTAAGGTAAAAATATTAATACAAAAAGATAAGATTATGATTACTCTATTTCCTTCAGTATTTTGACGCGCCTTAAGTTCTTCTAATTTTCTTTGGGACTTTTCTAGTTCTTCGCTAGTGTGGTGATATGCATCCCACATCTTTTTTAATTCCTTTAATTTTTCTTCATTAGACATTTCATTTAAATTTTCCATAAATTGGTATCCCCCTATTTTTATTAATTATTTTCTAATATATTGTTTTTAAAAGACGAGAAGTATTTTCTAATTCAACTATTTTTTTAGTAAATGCTTGTCTTACGATTTCTAAATCTTCATTACTATTTAAAATTTGAGATTTTATTAAATATGAAGCATTTCTGTTAAGCCATACTAGAGTTTCATTTAAAACTTCTAGATAAAATTCTTTCTCTTGAGGATATAATTTAGTAGGATTGGTTTTTACTAGTCCTATAGAAACTGTTAATTTGGCTATTTCATAATCAGTTTCCTTTTCATGACCTCGAATTAATTTTTTTATTACAGTTATGAAATCTTCAAAGAGTTTAATTTTTTTAACATTAACTATTAGATTATAGCGTTTTTTTAAAGTACAAACTTCTTTCCATAATAAGGTAGCAATAATAATTAAATTTCTTTCTTCATCGGGATTTGGTATATAAAGTTCATTTTGTTTATTAATTATTTTCCTATTTAATTCTTTAATGGTACTCATATAAAAACTTCCCTTCTTAAGTTATTGTTTATTATAACATGTAAGTTTTCTTTGTCAAGAAAGGAAGTTTTAAAATAAATGTTATTTATATTTTAATACATATACATTTTATTATACAATTATGTAAGTTCAGGAATAATTTTTAATTTAGTTAAACAGTTAATAATTCCTTTATAGATTTTTTTAGATATTTCATAGAAGACTGGTAAGAAATGACCGCAAAACATTAAGACTACTAAGCCGACATAAGTAATACTAGTAAGACTTAAAAAATCTCTTAAGATAATCATCGCAATAAAGTATAAAGCTTCACAAGTATAGATTATGGTTTTACGAAATTTAGATAATGGTGAATATATACCTTCTAAAGCTCGCATGTAATTCCAACCGGCTAAGAAGACACAGATTGTAGTTAACATTTCACGTTCCGCACCAAAGTAACTTCCTATCGTCATAATACTAGTAAGTAGTATCGCTATAGTGAAAGCATAAGGAAATGCCCACTCAAATACTTTGGTTAAAAAGTCATGTTTTACTTTATTAAAGTTTGGTTCATAAGTTAAGAAGAAAGAAGGAATTGAAACACAGAAAGTTACCATTACCGATAATTGAATTGGTAGGAAGGGATAACTCTTACCGATAATAATCGTAAGAATAGCCATAATACTAGAGTATAAGGTTTTAATTAGAAATAAACTAGCCGAATATGTAATATTATTGATTACCCTTCTTCCTTCATTAACAATATGCGGCATCGCACTAAAGTCATTATTAAATAAAACTAGGTTAGCACTTCGTTTTGCGGCATCACTACCACTTGCCATGGCGATGGAACAATCTGCTTCTTTTAAAGCTAAGCAATCGTTTACACCATCGCCGACCATCGCAACAGTATGTCCGGCTTCTTTTAAAGCTACTAACATTTCCTTTTTTTGTTCGGGACTTACACGACCAAAAATACTATATTTTAAAACCGCTTCTTTTAGTTCATTCGTATTTTTTAAATCAATCACATCAATATAACTATCGTAATTTTTAAAACCTGCTCTTTTGGCAACCTTACTAACTGTTAAGGCATCATCCCCGGAAATTATTTTTAAATCAACTCCTTGCGATACAAAGTAAGCTAAGGTTTCTTTAGCATCTTTTCTAATAATATCACTAATTTTAAATATCGCAATAGGTTTAAGATCATCTACAATTTCATTCTTTTTAGGTTTATTCTTACTATAAGCAAGGACAATTACTCTAAGACCCATATTCGCATACTCATTAATTAATTTATCTAATTCTTTATGTTTATCGGGAAATAAAAATTCTTTAGCTCCTAAATAATAGGTACCATCTTCATAAAAGTAAGCACTATATTTTCTCTTAGATGAGAAAGGAATTTTACCTAGTAATTCTTTCGTACTTTCTTCTTTATAGTAATCTTTTAAAGCTAGTAGAGTGGCATTTAGATTAGTTTCACTATTTACGATACTTCCCATTACCTCATTAATATTCGCTTTATCTAAAATGTCTACTCCTTCAACCCGCATTTTTCCCTCGGTAATAGTACCGGTTTTATCTAAACATAGAGTATCAACGCGCGCTAAAGTTTCAATACAATATAATTCTTGAACTAAGGTTTTTTGTTTAGAAAGTCTTATAACACTTAAAGTTAAAGCGACCGTTGTAAGTAAAACTAAACCTTGCGGAACCATACCTAGTAAAGCTGCCACAGTTTTTAAAACAGCTTCTGGGTAAGGTAACATACTTACAAAAAATTCTTTACAAAATAATAGGATACCTATCGGTACAATAATAAAACTTACAACTTTTAAAACTTTATTTATGGAAGTAAATAACTCACTTTTAGCACGTTTTAACATTTTAGCTTCTTTAACAATCGAATGAGTATAAGTTTCTTCACCGACTTTTATTACTTCACCAATACATTCACCAGAAGTGATATAAGAACCAGAAAATAAATTTTCATTTATGCCTTTATCTTGGGCATCACTTTCCCCAGTTAGTAAGGATTCGTTTACTTCAACTTCACCTTCAATTATTTTAATATCAGCAGGGACTTGGTCGCCGGTTTGTAATAAGATATAATCATTTTTAACAATATCTTTAATATTTATTTCTAAAACTTTACCATCTCTTATGACTTTCGCAGGAGTTAGAGTTAGGATAGATAATTTATCTAGTATTCTTTTCGCTTTAATTTCTTGGAAGATACCAATACTCGTATTAATAACTATTAAAAGTCCAAATAAAGCATTTTTATAAGAACCAACACTAATAACTAAGATAAATAAAATAACATTGATAACATTAAAGAAAGTTAGAGTATTTGCTAGGACTATCTCACGCATGCTTTTAGTCATTTTATCTTTAACTCTATTTACTTCCCCGTTATAGATTTTTTCATTTACTTGTTTACTAGATAAGCCTTTGTATTTTTTAATATCCATAATATTCACTCCACTATTTTATTATACCATATTTTTATTATTCCACGAAAAAAGAAGAATTAATCTTCTTGAATCTTGTCAACATTAAATTTAATCAACTTACATTCTAATTCAAATCCTACTTTTTGGTAGCATTTATTAGAAGAAACATATTCATAATTGGTATAAACAATTGGTCTTAATTTAGATTTTAAAATTATTTTGGTCATGTTATATATTAAATTTGGCATGTAACCTTTCCCTCGTTCTAAAGGTAAAGTATAAACATTGCTAAGTTCCGCCATATTATTGTGAACATTATAACTAGCATAAGCAACGATTTTATCATCGCGCCATACATAAAAATTATTAGAATTAATCCATTTAGTAACAAACATTAAATTCATATCCCAAGAAGAAGGATAGTCAAGTGATTCCTCCCAACACTTAGCTAAATATTCTGTATCTTTAATAGTCGGTTTATCTAACTTACCATTAACTTTCTTAGGTACAATTAGTTTTTTACATTCATAACAACCACAAATATATGGCTTATCTTTTAAATATTTCCAATTAATATTTTGTAAATAATTATAAAAATCTTCTTGGCAAACAAAGGTTAATAATTCATTAATTAAGTTTTCTAATTCTTCTATAACTTTTAGATATGTATCTTCTCGTTGGTTTTTTGTCCATATCCATATGACATCGCCGAATACGATAGCGTAATTTTGGTTATCGGTAATAATTTTACACTTTTTATCATCTAAATTATGATTTATTAACTCATAAAAAGGCTTATCTTTTTTAAAAGTTTCATCTTCTAATAATTTAAAATCTTCTAGGGATATAATGTTCATTAATAACCACCTATTTTCTACTTATATTCACAAACTTTCCATAAACTATTACGTTTACTATTTTCTCTTATAATAAGTCCTTTAGTTTGCATTTCTTTCATACGAGTTTTAATAGTTCTTAAAGATTTACTCACTTTTTTAGCGATTTCTTCTTGGTTAATATTAGGATTATTTCTAATGAGATTAATAATTGCTTGTTCTTCTAAAGACGCATTACTACTCTTTTTATCTTCGTTATTATTTTTATATTTAATATGCGTATAACGATTTTTTAATTCATATTTAGTATTAGATAGTAAGTTATAGAAAAATTTTTCTAAGAAAGACATATCTTCAAAAACATTTTTATTAAAATTACGATAATTAGCTCTAACTAGAGCATTTCTAAAATACCAAGAGTTTGTAGCAAATATATCATCATTTATTTCAAATCCAAAAGTTTTTAAATATTTAATTATAAATACTGCTGTGGTTCTAGTGTTACCTTCGCAAAAGGGATGGATTTGCCAGATATTAGAGGTAAATCTACATAAGTGTTTTAAAGCTTCATCAAAAGATAAGTTTTGATATGAAAAATTTTTTTCTTCTTTAAAATCATATTCTAAAGCATCCATTATTGTTTCATAAGAAGAATAAATTACAGAATCATCATCTAAAACCCATTCTTTTTTAGAAAAGTTATAATTTCTTATTTTACCAGCGTGTTTATAAACGCCGGTAAATAATCTTTTATGGATACTTATTAGTTCTGTAGGGTTAAAATTAAAAGATTTTTCACTTAAGACTTCAGTAATTCTTACCGAAACTTTATCGGCTTCTTCACTGCTTTCTTCTTCCGTCATTCTTTTATCGTGAGCTTTGTAATAATTATCAATTCTTCTTTTAACTTCTTCTAATTCGATATTTCCTTCAATATGTTCTTTAGCAGTTTCGATTAGGTAAGGAGAAGGTTTTAAACCATCAACATCTTGTAAGCCCATGGCTGTTTCCCAAATTTTAGATTTTTCTACTTCATTAGGATCTCCTTCTTTAATATAAAATGAAAATTCTTCCATTATTCATCACCATATTAGTATTATACCACATTTTGAAGAGAAAACCAATATAAAAGTGCAAAAATTGCACTTTAAAATACGTTTTTTGCACTTTTAATCTTCTTTAACGATTAAGCTTTCCGTATTTTGCATTTCTGCAGGAGCCATGATGTCCATATAATCTAATACCGTTTTAGCAACATTAACTAAACTACCATTTTCTAGTTTTACTCTTTTATCGGTAATGATAAATGGTACTAAAGATAGTGAATGAGTTGTTACTGGTTTATCATTTTCATCAAGCATGTAATCAGCGTTACCATGATCTGCTAAGATAATCATTTTATAAAAATTGTTATTCGCAACTTCAATAAGCCTTCCTAAACATAAATCAACAGCTTCTAAAGCACCAATAGTAGCATCATAATTCCCGGTATGACCAACCATATCAGGATTAGCAAAATTCATAAAGATAAAATCATAATCTTCTTCCATACATTTAACAGCTCTTTTAGTAACATCTACGGCACTCATTTCCGGCTTTAAATCATAAGTAGCAACTTTAGGAGATGGAATTAAAAATCTATCACATTTATCTAATTTTAATTCGACACCACCATCAAAGAAATAAGTAACATGCGCATATTTCTCGGTTTCAGCGATACGGGCTTGAGAAAGTCCTAATTTAGATAGATAAACACCCAAAGGATTAGTGACTTCTTTCTTAGTAATTAAAAACTTACTATTAATTGCTTCGTCTATTTTATACATTGTTAGAACTTTTAAATTGGGCAAACTTACAGTAGGAAATTCATTAAAATTAGGGTCAGTTAAACATCTTAATATTTGTTTAGCTCTATCAGGACGGAAGTTTAACCACATGAAGGCATCGCCATCTCGAATATACTTAGTTTTATCTAATATTAAAGGAGGAATAAATTCATCAGTTATACCTTTTTTATAACAAGCATCTATTCCTGTTTTTAAATCAGGTATTAAAACACCAAGCCCTTGAGTAACTAAATCATAATATTTTTTGGTTCGATCCCATTTTTTATCACGATCCATCGCATAATATCTACCACAAACTGATACAACTTTACCCATATTATTATTTACTAAATAATCATTTACCTCTTTTAAATATTCATACGAACTATCTACCGTTGTATCACGCCCGTCGGTAATAGCGTGGTAACAAATATTTTTAACTCCCTTTTTATGTAACTTACTTAAAATAGTCATAATAATATTTAAGTGCGAATGAATTCCCCCCGGACTCGTAAGCCCCATTAAATGTAAGGTTTTATTATTATCTATAACATAATCTACTAATTCGTTAAATTCTTCTGATGTTTCTAAATCATTTTTAGCAAAATCTAAATTTTCCATTTCTGGTTGTTTAATTAATCTTCCGGCTCCGATAGTAGTATGACCTACTTCACTATTCCCCATTTGGCCTTTGCTAAGTCCTACAGCTTCTTCAGAAGCTTTTAACAAACAGTGGGGATAGTTTTCCCATAAATTTATAAAATTTCTAATATTACTATTTAAAACGGCGTTTCCATGTTTTTCTTGTCTCATTCCAAAACCATCAAGTACAATCATTAATACTTTTTTCATATCTTCACCCTATGTTAATAATAACACAAAAATACTTACATTGATTAAAAAATGTTAATAAGTTTTAAGTTATTAACATTACTTTATGATATATGGTTCTTCATAAGTTCCAGAACCAGAAATTATTTTAATAGTTGGTTTCAGATATAAAACTGGACGAATCGGTGTTTTAACAGCAAGGTTTCCTTCGTATATACGACTATTTGAATAATAAGCTATTAAATAAGACGGCGTATTATAAACCGTTAAGGTCGGCACAGCAAATTCTGAAAACATCCAGTTATTTGTACCACCACATTCACTTTTGTAAGGCTCTTCATACCAATAATACATATTTCGCTCTAAACAAGCTGTACGTCCATCATCTCCACCTATACTAGCTAATCCATAATCACTCGGATAGTGCAAAGCTATTTTCCCCTTCCATGTAGCTAACCGACCATCCCCCGTATATACTAAAGATCCCCTTTCTAATTGATACCACCTAATTGGAGTAGGACCATTTGCAGAACTATGTGCCCCTAAATTCCAAATTACACTTTCTATCATTTGCTTAGTATCTTCTATTTTTAATCCCGTGCTTGTAAAGTCACAAGGAATAGTTGCATTTTTTTCTCCAGCATAACATTCTCCGCTATCTGCATTCCAATATAAACTTCCACCTTTTTCTTCTCCGTCATATCCAGGGTTTAGCAATTTCATTAAACGCGCTTCCGCCCAATTACTGTTCCCTTGATCAGTTTCAGCTCCAGTTGTAGTATCTTTATTATCCCAAGATAATTCTCCTATGCTTTCTGTTCTAATAACTTTAACTAAACTTTGATTATTGGTTTCTTCTCCAGTTGCTTCATCTACAATGGTCATATTATTCATTATTCCGATAATTCTCCATCTTTCACAATTTTTTAATGTTGCTTCATCAGCTGTCGTAAAGTTATAATCATCACAATTAAACCATATATAATTATCTGGATTTGGACCTATATATCTTAAATTCCCATCTTTAGTTTCGTCTGTTAGTATATTTTTACTTTCTATTAAAGTATCATAGAAATTATTTTTATTTCCAAAATTTATACTACACTTATCTTGACCAGTAACTTTAATTTCAGCTATCCATTTTTTCGGGTCAAATGTTACTATAGAGTCATTTTCACATTCATATCCACTATAAGAATATTCTCCATCTTTTGGAGGAAAATTGTCTTGTCTAACACCATCAACATAAACAGCTAATTGTATATCTTTACTATAAAAAGGTTCTACAGTAGTATATATAATTTGTTTATTATATTTTATTTGATATAAAGCATAACTACTTCCTATGGCTACTATTAACAGTAATAAACATACTCCTATTATTATTTTATTTTTATTTCCTTTTTGAATTTTATTTAATTCTTTTTCTGGATTAAAAGTTCTCATAAATTACTCTCCTATGACATATGTGTCGTATACTTTAAATCTGTTATATCATAATATATAGTTTTTTTCAAGATTAATTTTAAGTTATTTGCTTAAACTATTTAAGTTATTAATTTATGGCTATTTAAAGAAATTTTTTAGATAATTATACTGAAGTTTTTTATGCTATTTGCTTAAATAAAGGAGGTGTTTTAATATAGCAACCGGTAAATCAGAATTATTATCTATTATAGGTAAAAATATAAATTATTATCGTTTTCATAGCAATAATTCCAAAATAATGAATGAGAAAGGTTATGTAACTATTGAAAAATTAGCGGAAGAAATAAATAGTAGTCCAAATATGCTTTATAATTTAACTGCTAAGAATGTTAAACAAGGTGTATCTATAAATTATATAGATAAAATTGCTAGAGCTTTAGATGTTAGCTTAAATTGTTTCTTTTTAAAAGAACCAATACAAAATCCTCCTCGTTATGATATATAAGGTACGTATATGATAGGAAAATATAGATTATTAAGGAGACTTACTCAAGAAGCTTTAGCTGAAAAGTTAAATATTTCTTGGCGTCAGTTACAAAGAATTGAAACAGGTAAATGTAGTCCTTCTCTAAAAACTTTTAAAAAACTTATAAAAGTATTAAATATTAGTGATAAAGATATTTTAGATTATTTAAAGCAAGAAAAAAATTGATATATATATTTGTATCAATTTTTATTTTACAATATAAGGTTCTTCTTCCGTTCCCAAACCACCTACTATATTAGTTGTTGGTTTTAAATATAATGTTGGTGCTACTCCTCTAGATGATGTAGCACCAGCACCATAATAGACGTAATTGTCTTTACTAAGAGAATTAGTTCTATTTACACCTCCACTGTCCCACGACCCAGGTGTTAAATAATAAACATATCCCCCAGTTGCTAAATTTTGAATCCAATCATTACTTGGACAACTTGTAAAATACTCGTCAAGATGCCAATTTAACAAACTTTCTTCTAAACAATTTTGCCTACTCATAGTATTTCCGCTAGTTGCATATCCGTAATCACTAACATAAAGCAAAGAAATTTTACCATCCCAATATAATGCACGTTTACTTTTGCAATTCCCAAGTGTATAACAAGTTTCGTTTCCACGCTCTTTTAGATAAACTTCTTTAATAGTTGAATTTGTAGTTACCTTAATGGCTCCCAATAACCACTTTACATTTTCTATCATTTCTTTTGTTGTTTTACCCTTAAGTCCCGTTTTTTGAAAATCACAAGATATTAATGTATTATTTGCACCACGTGAGCATTGTCCTTTGTCACTATTCCAATATAAACTATTATTGGCAGTTATATTATTTAAAGTATGTGTATCATTATTAGGGTTTAATAAATACATCAATTCTGCTCTTGGCCAATCGTTTAATCCATTTGCATTTTCAGCTCCAGTACTCTCATCTTTATTATCCCATGAAAAGTAACCTATAGTAGATGATCTGATTATTTTAACTAAACCTTGATTATCTGTTTCTGCACCACTATTTTCATTTATTGTGGTCATATTATTCATTATTCCGATAATGCGCCATTTTTCACATTTGTAATCATCCGTTTCCGCATTTTCTTTTGTTAAACCATCGTATTTTAAACAATTAAACCAGATGTAATTTGCAGGATTTGCTCCAATATACCTTAAGTTAGCATCATTAGTTTCATCTATTACTACATCTTCACTGGCAATTAATGTATCATAAAAGCTATTCTTTGGGCCAAAATTTATCTTACATTTATCTGGCCCAGTTGATTTTATTTGAGCTGTCCAATCATTATAATCAAAGATTACTTCAGAATCATTTTCACATTCATACCCACTATATGAATAATTATCACTTTTATCTGGAAACTCTTCTACTTCTTTCCCATTAACATAAACAGATATTTGTAAGTCTTTACTATAGAATTTATCTACAGTAGTATATATAATTCTTTTATTATATTTTATTTGATATAAAGCATAACTACTTCCTATAGAAATAATTAATAATAAAGATATTACACCTAATATTATTTTATTTTTATTTCCTTTTTGGATTTTATTTAATTCTTTTTCGGGATTAAAAGTTCTCATAT
>CANRME010000024.1 GCA_947631655.1 uncultured Bacilli bacterium
TTTTATAAAAATCAAAAATTACAAAGCCCCGTAATTTCAAGTAAAAAACAAAAATGAGCCAGCTTTCGCTGACTCTTCAGGGGGTTTTGGTTAGTCACAACTCACTTTTAAAAAATGTCGTAAGAGTGACTAGCATGATTTCTATCATGCTATAAAAATCATATCTTATTTAATAATTCTTGTCAATCCATTTTTATAAAATTTTACAAAAAAAATAAAAAAAGGAAGCAAGCTTTTATAAGCCTGCTTCAAAAAGAATAAAAAGGGGTTGGCTAGTGTGATACTAGCACCAATTCGCCCTAAAGCAAATTGGTAATGTTTATACTAAAGCAAGTGTTTTGTTTTGTCAATACTTTTTTTGAAAAATTTTTATTTTTTTAAAAAAGCCTTATTTTTAGGGGCTTTGCGAGCATTTTTGCCTTGTAAAAATCTTTACAAAAATCTTTACATTATCTATACATTAACAACTTTAAAAAAATATGTTATAATCAATTTATAAGAGGTATATATGAACAATGAATTAAAAACCGTAAAAGGTTTAGGAGATAAAACCTTACTTTTATTAAACAAATTAAATATTTATGAATTTAAAGATCTAGTTTCTTACTATCCTTATAAATATAATTTTTTGGCACCTCAAAGACTTATTCCTGATGCTACTATTTTAGTAAATGCCAAAATAATAACTGCTCCTTCTGTTTTTTATATTAAAAAAAATCTAAATCGCTTAACCTTTAAAGCTATTGTTGATAATAAAGAAATTAAGGTTTCGATTTTTAATCGTGCTTTTTTAAAAGTCCATTTACATATAGGTAAGATTATTTCTCTTTTAGGTAAATATGATGCTTCTAAAAATCTTTTTACTTGTAATGATATTAAACTTACGCCAATTACCAAAACTACTATTGAACCCGTATATCATTTGGTAAGTGGATTAACTAATAAAAGTATTGCTAAAATTATTTCCAATGCTTTGATATTCCGTTATAACTTAGATGATGATATTCCCTTAGTTTATAAAGAAAAATATAACTTTTTAAGTAAAGAAAAAGCTACTTTAATTTTACATAATCCTACTAATCTAGCCGAATTAAAACAAGCTCGTTTAAGAACTATTTATGAAGAACTATTTGCTTTTGCTTTCAAAATCAATTATTTAAAAATTAAAAATGCTACTTATGATGGGTTAAAAAGAAATTCTTGTCTTACGAAATTAAAAAAATTTATTAAAGACTTACCATTTTCTTTAACTCCTGATCAAGAACAAGCGGTAAATGAAATTTATGAAGATTTAATCAGTGAAAAACGCATGAACCGTTTATTACTAGGAGATGTTGGATCTGGTAAAACTATCGTCGCTGCTCTTGCGATGTATATAAATTATTTAAGTGGTTACCAAAGTGTTATGATGGCTCCAACTGAAATTCTTGCCAAACAACATTTTGAAGAATTAACAAAAACCTATGCACCATATGGCATCAATGTTGCTTATTTAACTGGTAGCATGAAAAAAAGTGAACGCTCTAAAGTTTTAAAAGACTTAAAAGAACAAAAAATAGATATTATCGTTGGTACTCATTCTCTTTTAAATGAAGAAGTAGAATTTGCCAATCTTGGTTTAGTTATCACAGATGAACAACATCGTTTTGGAGTTAACCAAAGAAGCAACTTACAAAATAAAGGAGCAAAGTGTGATGTTTTGTATTTAAGTGCTACGCCAATTCCCAGAACTTATGCTTTAACTTTATATGGTGATATGGATATTTCTACTATCAAGACTAAACCGGCTGGTAGGAAAGATATTACTACTAAAGTCTTTACGATGCAAGAAATAAGTACAGTTCTAAAAGCTATTTTAGAAGAATTAAAACAAGGGCACCAAATTTATGTCGTTGCCCCTTTAATTGAAGACGAAGAAGAAAATGGTATTGATGTTAAAACTTTAGCTAAAAATTATGAAAAAGCTTTTGGTACTATTACTAATATTGCTATAATTCATGGTAAATTGAAACAAAGTGAAAAAGATAAAATAATGCAAGATTATTTAGAAAATAAAATCGGTATTCTAATTAGCACCACGGTTATTGAAGTTGGAATTAACGTAAGCAATGCTACAATGATGGTTATTTATTCTGCTAATCGTTTTGGACTTGCTACTTTACACCAATTAAGAGGCCGTGTCGGACGAAATGATATGGATTCTTATTGTTATCTAATAAGTGATGTCTTTACTCCACGTCTTAAAGTTATGGAAGAAAGTAATGATGGTTTCTATATCAGTGAAAAAGACTTTGAAATAAGGGGAGAAGGGGACTTATTTGGGACAATGCAAAGTGGTGATATGAAATTTAAAATGGCCGATTTACGTAAAGATATGAAAATTTTTATGCAAGCTAAAAAAGATAGTTTAGAGTACCTATCTTTAGGTAACCTTGCTCCGACTTATCAAAATATTATAAAAGAAATAGATTTTTTACAATAATAAGTATATAATTAAATTAGGTGAAGAAAAAATGAATAGAGAAGAATTAAAAAATGAAGCGAAAGGAATTATTAAAAATAGATTATGGGAATATTGGAAACCAATACTTATTTATTTACTTATTTCCATGGTAATCGAAATGGTTTTAATTCAGTTTATACCACTTCCTACTAATCCTGAAACTTATGAATTTAGTCCTAATGAAATAATTTTAAATTTTATTTTAAATATTTTAACATTACCACTTGTTATGGGTATTAATAAGTATCACTTAGATTATGTAAGAGGTAATACTTTAAGTCTTAATAGTTTAAAAGCTTACTTTAGTAAAATTCTTCCTTTAATAGGATTATATCTATCAATATCTATTATAACTACTTTAGGTATGATTTGTTTAATTATTCCAGGCATAATTATATCATTAGCATTATATTTTGCTTATTATGTTTATATTGATGATGAAAAAGGTATTATAGAAACTCTTAAAGATAGTGCTGCTCTTATGCAAGGTCATAAATGGGAATTATTTGTTTTAATATTTAGTTTCCTAGGCTGGGCCATACTTGGTGTATTAACCTTCGGCCTTCTATATATTTGGCTAGCTCCTTATATGACTACCACACTTTTACTATATTATGACAAACTAAAGAAAGCTAATAAATAACTTTCTTTTTTAATAATATTAAATTTACAATAAATAACAATTTACACTAGACAAATTATTAACTAATAACTATAATTATAGTTAGAGATACCATTGTGGTGTTTTTATTTCCCCCAATTCGTTTATAGAAAGTATAAATAGAATAGGAGGTAGTATAAATGAAGAAAGTACAGACAGGAGGTTTTAGTCATCGACTCTTTAATTATGCTAATCGTGGTACTTGTTTTAATAGCTCGCATAATTAACGATAATAAAACACCCTAGTGGGTGTTCAACAAACTAAACGAATTGGTTTAAGAATACCGCATAGGAAAATGGTATCTCTTTTTCGTTCCTACATATTTCCTACATATATTATATACATAAATTTACTAAAAATGCAACAATAATTTTTATTGACGGGGGGGGGGTGTAAAATGATAAAATATACACATAAGGTAGGAATTTGTATATATGAAATTATTTGATAAAAAATCTTTAATATTATTAATATCAGTAGTAAGTATAAACTTATTATGTATTATATCTGTTTCTTATGCTTACTTTACTGCTAATATAATTGGTAATGATAAAGCAGAAGAAATGACAGTAACAGCAGGTACTATGAAAATAACTTATACTGATTCCAATATTGTAACTTTAAATAATGCCATACCAGGAGATTCATTAACTAAACAATTTAAAGTAGAAAATACTGGTAATTTAGATACTAAATATAATATAAAGATAAATATAGAAAATAATGAATTTGAAGATTATAATGATTTAAAATATACCTTAACTAAAAATGGAGAACAACAACCAGAAAAAGTATTACCCTATGAAGATGGATATATAGTAATAGAAAATGAAATAAAAGAAAAAGGGATAGATAATTATACCTTAACTTTAAATTTTAAAAAAGATAATTCTAATCAAAATGATAATGCCAACAAAAAAGTAAAATTCAAAATAGAAGTAGATAGTGAAACAGATGTAAGATTATATGAATACCAAGAACCATATAAGGATAATTCAGGAGCAAATCGTCCAAAATTATATCAAGGATTAATACCAATAACATTTAATGAAGATAATACCATGAAGATAGCAGATATAACAAAAGAATGGTATAACTATGATGAACATAAATGGGGGAATGCCGTCTTAATAGATAACACAAATGAAGAAATAAGAAACAAATTTTATAAAGAAGATGGGACATTAAGAATAAATCAAGCCATAACCGAAGAAGATATACTTCAAATGTATGTATGGATACCAAGATACAAATATCAATTATTTAATGCAGTAGCAGGGGAAAGTGTACCAGAGCAAATGATAAACATCGAATTTGAAAAAGGTGTGACAAGCACAGGTAATGTTAGTTGTAAATATATTAATGAAGGAAATGGAACAATAAGAGAAGATTGTGAAAATGCCATCAATGGAAATTGGTATACTCATCCCGCATTTACATTTGGCGATACTGAATTACCAGGCATCTGGGTAGGAAAGTTTAAACCAACTTTTACTTTACCGCAATCTACTGAAGAAATATTAATACTTCCAAACAAATCATTTTATTATTCTCATAGTATGCAACGTCATTTTTATCTTTCAAATAGAATTGAAAAAACATCTAAATATAATCTGAATGAGCCTGAAATAGATATACATCCATTAAAAAGTATAGATTGGGGAAGTATAGCTTATTTAACAAACTCAAAATATGGAAGATATATAAATGCCGAAACATGTGTTGAAGGCGGATGTGAAGTATGGTTTAATAATGTGGCTATAGAAGGAATTAGTACCGGATGTTCAGCCGATTCAAATACAGAAGGCCCAAATAGGTATATCACTACAACAGTAGAAAATTGTGAAATAAGTAATCAATGGAATAATAATGGCGTACATGCTTCAACAACTGATAATATATATGGTATATATGATATGCATGGAGCTGGTAATTGGACTAGAGTAATGGGGAATATTGTTGATGAATCAGGTAAATTTTTACCAGGTAGCTCAGGATTTACTACTCCACCAGATTCTAAATATTATGACATATATAGTTTTAGTGGTAGTTTTCGAGGACATTTGGGCGATGCCACACGAGAAGTATATAATCCATCTACCATTGAAAATAAGAATTATAATTATTGGTATACTAGCAATAGTAATTATCCTTCTGATGTGTCCTCTCCGTGGTTAATACGTGGTGGTGCAGCTTGGTATCCCGATACTAGTGGTATATTTACTTTTAGCGACAATAAAGGTGGTTCCTATAATGCATGGGTTGTTATAACAGCTCAAG
Source organism: uncultured Bacilli bacterium (assembly GCA_947631655.1). Classification (GTDB taxonomy): domain Bacteria; phylum Bacillota_I; class Bacilli_A; order RF39; family UBA660; genus CALWAM01. The sequence goes on from CANRME010000024.1 coordinate 5,446, forward strand.
ATGGAACAGCTTAAGTAATTAAAGAAAGCTAATCAATAGTTTTCTTTTTTTCTAGTTTTAAACTAGGAGAAGTAGGGTAATTTATTTTATTAATTAACTCTTCTCCTAAATAATTTTTTAAAGTTTCTAAATAATAATTATCTAAAATATCTTTTAAATTATTTATATATTTAGTATGTCTTTCTTCTTCATTAGAAATATCTTTTAATTCATTAGTAATTATTTTGAGTTTATCTTCATGCTTTTTTAATTTTTCTTTTAACTTTTTCATTTTTACTTCTAAATTGTGAATATCCATTCGTTTATTAACAATCTTATAATTATTTTTAAAATTTACTTCCTTATCAGTTGCTTTATACCAAGTAATAACTTCATAAAAATAAAAGGGAATTAAAATTAAGTCTTGCAATAAATTAGCATAAATATCTGGAATAAACTTTATTACTAAAACAGTTATAATTAGAGTAGTTATAAATTTCATAAAAGTATTCCATTTTATTATTTTATCGACATTTTCATAGTGGTTTATTTCATCCTTAAGTTCAAATTCTTTTTTACTTAATTTGGTTATTTCCTTTGTTAATAACCTATTTTCTTCACTTAATGTTTTTGTTTCTTCTTCCAAAATATTTTTTTTCTTTTTTAAAAAACTTAAATATTTCTTTTCTTCTATTAAACACTCAAGTATATTCATCGTACTCACCTTGTATAAGTTATGAAAATATTAAAAAAAAGATACTTTTCTTTAATGAAAAAATATAAAAGTTAAGGTATAATACTTTATAGGTGGTAAGTATGACTTATTTAGATAATTTACAAAACTTAGATTATGTAATTACAACTCCTAGTATTAAAGAGGAAATCTTAAAAGAAAAAACTAATGCCAAAATTCTTTTAAATATTAAAATAATGACCTTAAAAGAATTTCTAAATAATCTAGTAGGTACTTATAATGAAGAAGCAATTATCTATTTAATGCGCACTTATAATTATTCTTATGATAAAGCTAAAACTATTCTTAATAATATTTTTTATCCTAGTAATGATTTACCTAATTTAAAACAAGAACTAGATAACCATAACTTACTTATTTATAATCCTAATTTTACTAATAATATTCATAATATTAAAATTATTGGTCCTGTAAATATTGATGATTATACTAAAAAACTATTAAGTAGATTTAATCTAACTTTTATTAAAGAAAAAGAAAATAATTATCTACCTAAAGTAAGGCATTTAAAAACTATTACTGATGAAGTAGTGGATGTAGCATCTTTAATAACTGAAGAATTAAAAACAATTGATATTAATAATATCTATTTAGTAAATGTTCCAAAAGAATATTATAGTGTTTTAAAAAGAATTTTTAATATGTTTAATATTCCTTTAAATATTCCCGAAAATAGTAGTATCTATGCTACTAAAATAGTAAAAGATTTTTTGGACCTTTTAAAATCTAGTAATGACTTAGATTTAGCGGTAAAGTCTTTAGGTAATGATGAAGTTTCCCTAAAAGTTTTAGATATTATAAATAAATACTCTTTTACAAAAGTTATTGATAAACCTTTCATAGCATCCTTAGAAAAAGAATTTAAAAATACTAAATTAGATAATAAATTTTTAAAAAGAGCTATTAATGTTCTTAATTTTGATGAAGTAATTCCTAGTGATAATAATTATTATCATGTTTTAAGTTTTAATGAATCATTAGTTTTTAATGCTCATAAAGATGATGATTATTTAAGTGATTTTACCAAATCTCTTTTAGGACTTACTACATCCATAGACTATAATAACTTCCAAAAAATGATGATAACAAGTATTATTCATAATACTAAAAATTTAACTATTAGTTATAAAGATACTTCCTTTTTTGATAGCTTTTATCCTAGTTCTTTAATTAATGACTTAAATTTAGAAGTAATTACTCCTAATTATAATTATTTATCTTCTACTATATATAATAAATATGCTTTAGGTATCAAGTTAGATAATTATTATAAATATAATGAAAAAGATAATAATTTATATAATCTTTATAAAACTTATGGATCTAATACTTATCATACTTACCATAACGAATATAATGGTATACCAAAAGACCAAATTGCATCTTTTCTAAAAGATGGTCTTACCTTATCTTATACTTCCTTAAATAATTATTTTAATTGTGGCTTTAAATACTACATTAATAACTTTTTAAAATTAGATCCTTTTGAAGAAACATTCGCCACTTTAATAGGTAATTTATTCCATTATACTTTATCGAAAATGTATGAACCCGATTTTGACTTGGATAAATGCTACAATGAGTACTTACAAACTATAACTTTAAATAATAAAGAAAAATTTTTTATAACGAAACTTAAAAATGACTTAGCTTTTGTTATTGAAACTATTCGGTACCAAGATACTTACTCCCGTCTTAATGCTACGTTAACTGAACAACAAATATTTGTGGATAAATCTAATGATATTAGTATTAAGTTTATGGGCATTGTCGATAAAATAAAATATTTGGAAACCGATGGCAAAGTTATTATGGCCATCATTGATTATAAAACTGGACATCCCGAAAGTACTTTAGATAATATTTGTTATGGCTTAAACTTACAACTTCCTATCTATATTTATCTTGCTGACAATTATTCATTTAATAATGTCGTAATTGCAGGATTTTATCTCCAACATATCATGCCTAAAATTTTAATTGATGAAGAAGATGAAATGAGTATTAAAAAACGCCATTTACGATTATTAGGTTATAGTAATAGCGACCCTAATTACTTAAGTATGTTTGATAATAATTATATATCTTCCTCTGTTATTGCCGGAATGGGGATTAATAAAAATAATACCTTTTCTTCTTATGCTAAAGTCTTAAACGATGAAGGTATAGAATTAGTAAGAAAAATCGTTACGAAGAAAATAGATGAAGCAATTAATGGTATTACAAATGGTAATTTTAACATAAACCCTAAAAGAATTGACGGAGAACTTGTATCTTGTAAATACTGTAAATATCAAAGTATTTGTTTCCGCAAAGAAGAAGATATTATCGATTTAAAATATCAAAAAATAAATGAAATTTTAGAAAAGGAGGCGAGAATCAATGCCGAAATGGACCGATGAACAACTAGAAGCTATTAATGAAGAAGGTAAAAACATTATTGTCAGTGCTGGTGCTGGTTCTGGTAAAACAGCAGTCTTATCAGAACGCGTTTTAAGAAAAGTATCGAGCGGTATTAGTATTAATAAACTTTTAATCTTAACCTTCACTAATGCTGCTGCTAGTGAAATGAAAGAACGTATCCGGAAAAAATTAGAAAACTTATCATTAAAACAAGAACTAGCTTTACTAGATAGTGCTTATATTATGACCTTTGATGCCTATGCTCTAAGTTTGGTTAAAAAATATTATTATCTTCTAAATATTGATAAAGATATAACCATTGGTGAAGAAAGTATTTTCACTCTTAAAAAAGAAGAGTATTTAGATGATATTTTTAATGAAATGTATGAAAGTAATAACCCTTTGTTTATTGATTTTATCTCGACTTTCTGTGTGAAAGATGATACTGATTTAAAAAAAATGCTCCTTAATATTGATGCTAGTATCGATTTAAAATATGATAAAGAAAATTATCTTGCTGCTTATGTCGATAACTATTATGAACCTTCTTATTTAAATGAAGTAATTATAAGTTATGAAACCTTATTACTTAAATATACCCAAGATATACAAGATAATTTAGAAAATCTAAAAGGCTATGTAAGTGGTCCTTATTATGAAAAAATATCTTCTTCTTTATCTATCTTATTAAATGCTAATACTTATGAAGAAATTAAAAATAATGTTAATATTACTCTTCCTATAATCGAAAAGGGTAGTGAAGAAAAAGCTAAAAATATCAAAGAAAAAATTAGTAATACTATTAAAAAACTTCAAAAACTAACTAAATATCCTGATAAAGAATATATAAAAAATAGTTTAATTAAAACTAAAAAATATGCAATTGTTATTACGGATATTTTACAAAAATTAGAAAGTATGATGGAGAGTTTTAAACATACTAAAAATATTTATACTTTTACGGACATTGCCAAAATGGCGATAAGTATTTTAGAAAATAATCCCAGAGTATCTGAAGAAATCAAAAATTCTTTTCAAGAAATATTAATTGATGAATACCAAGATACTTCTGATTTACAAGATAAGTTTATTTCTTTAATTGAAAATAATAATGTTTATATGGTTGGCGATATTAAACAATCAATTTATCGTTTCCGTAATGCTAATCCCGAGTTATTTAGAAAAAAATATAATACATATGCCAAAGGTTTAAATGGCTTAAAAATCGATCTACATAAAAATTTTCGTTCTCGTAAAGAAGTTATTGATAATATTAATTTAATATTTAATCATATTATGGACGAAGAAGTCGGTTTTTCTTCTTACCGCCAAGATCATCAAATGCTTTTTGGCAATAATACCTATTTAGAAGAAGATTCTGGTTTTGATTCCAATATGGAAGTTTTAACTTATGAATTAGATAAAGAAAGTGCTTATAATTCTTCTGAAATTGAAGCATTTACTATTGCTAAAAACATTAAAGAATATATCCAAAGGGGATATAAAGTCTTAGATAAAGAAAGTGGTAAATTGCGTCCTATTACTTATAGTGATTTTTGTATCTTAATCGACCGCAGTAAAGATTTTAGTACCTATAAAAAAATCTTAGAATATTCTGGTATTCCTACCATAATCTATCGTGATGAACCAATTAGTGATACCGCCGACTTACAAATTATCAAAAATGTTTTTAATTTATTAAAAGGGATTGCTACTAAAAATTATGATAAATTATTTTCCTTTGCCTTCCTAAGTATCGGACGAAGTTACCTAATTTCTTATGATGATGCTTATTTGTTTGATATTATTACCAATAAAAGATTTTATGAAACTACGCTTTATCAAAAATTAACTAATATTTTAAAAGATTATGAAACTCTAACTCCAACCGTTATTTTCAAGCGTTTCTTAAAAGAGTTTGATGTATATAACAAGATAATTACTATAGGAGATATAAATGCTCATACCATGGTTTACGATTATTTTAAAGATTTATTATTTAATTTAGAAAGTATGGGCTATACTATACTTGAAGTAACCGATTATCTTAACAAAATCGCTGACCATAAATTAGATATTAAATATCATACTAATAAAGAAGAAAGTAATGCTTGTAAAATTATGACTATTCACGCTTCTAAGGGATTAGAGTTTCCTATCTGTTTCTATAGTGGCTTAAAAGATAAATATAATATTAAAGAATTAACATCTCGTATTTTATATAATAAAGATATAGGACTTATAATGCCATTCTATGATAATGGTTTACATAGTAGTATTTTAAAAGAAATAAATAACTATCATTACTATCAAGAAGAGATAAGTGAGCGTTTGCGTTTATTCTATGTTGCTTTAACTAGAGCTCGTGAAAAAATGATTTTAATTACTCCTTTAGAAGATTTTGATAGTAGTATTACTCATAATCTAGTTAATCTAAGTGACCGCTTAAGATACCGTAGTACTAGTAATATTTTATTCTCTTTAGAAAATGTTTTGGCCTCTTATTTTAAAACTGTTGATTTAAATACCTTAAATTTAACGAAAGCTTATAAATTAAGTACTCAAATTAAAACTTTGGAAGAACAAGGTATGGCTCTAAAAGTTTATGATAATCCACCAATCACTGAAGAATTGGAAGAAAATAAACACTATTCTAAAGAAAGTAATACTTTATATACAACTGAGACCCTACAAAATATTAATTTTGGTTTATTATGCCACCGTGAATTAGAAAATATTGATTTTAAAAATCCTAATTATGAATATATGAACCCTTTAGTAGCTGATAAAATTAAAGCTTTTATCAAAACCGGTATTTTAGATAATGCCCTAAATATTTATAAAGAATATGAATTTGTTTGGGAAAAAGAAGATGGACATTATACAGGCATTATTGATTTATTAATCGAGTACCAAGATTCTTATACTATTATTGATTATAAATTAAAACATACTCAAGATAAAGCTTATTTAAAACAACTGGCAGGTTATAAAGAATATATAAAAATGCTTACTAACAAAGAAGTTAAGACTTATTTATATTCAATTCTCGATGAAAAATTAGAAGAATTAAACGTTTAAAATTTCTCACATTTGAGAAATTTTTTTATGAAATTTTCACGAAAAAAAGGAAATCGGTAAAAAATTGTTAATATATATTATAGAAGGTGAAAAAAATGTATACAAAAATAAAAGAAGAAAATCAAATCGAAAAAATATATATTAGTTGTGAAAATTATAAAAAAGCTTATGAGTCGAAATATCTTAAATTTTCCAAATTAGGTAATTGGCTTCAAAAAGAATCGGCTATTTTTAGAAAAGAATCTAATAATTTAATTTTTACTAAACCAAATTTTAAAAGAGGAGAAATTATAAAAGTTAATTTTGGCATAAATATCGGTTCAGAATTATCTAATACTCATTTTGCTATTGTGTTAAATAATGATGATAATAATATGGTAGATAATATCACCGTTCTTCCATTAACATCTAAAAAAGGGTATAGAAGATTAAATTTAGGTAATTTACTTAGTGTATTTAATGATGACAAGTACAATAAAAATACTTATGCTTTAATAACTCAAATTACAACTATAAGTAAGGAGAAAGTTTTTAAACTTAGCACTAAATATTCCTGTTCTAATGAGATTTTAAATTTAATTGATAATGAAATAGTTAAATTTTTAACACATAAAAAATAACTATCACTTAACAGAGACAGTTATTTTCAGTCATTCGGTAAAATACCGATACGTCCGTTTAAGAACACAGTTAGTGAATAATTCACTAATTAAATATTAACATTAATTAATATTTATTGCAAGTAAAAAATGTTTTTTATGAAATTTTCACGAAAAAAAAGGAAATCGGTAAAAAATTGTTAATATATATTATAGAAGGGCTAAAAATATAGACAAATTATAAAAGGGGTAAAAATGTGATTAGAAAGGTTTATATGACTAAAACTAAAGAAATATTTTTACCATTATATAATGATATTATTTTTACCGAAATATTTAATAATCCCGATAATATAAGAATATTAGAAAATTTTTTAGAAAATTATTTTAATTATAAGTTGGGTTCTTTAAGGAATAGAGTAGTATTAAAACATCGGTATCTATCCATAGCAAATAAAAAAGAAGCAAGAAAACAAGTAGATATTTTAATAGAGCTAGATGATAAGACTTCTATAAATTTAGAAATGAATAATACTAAAAGAAAAGATATATTTATAAGAAATAGAATATATGCTAGTAAAGTTCATGGACAGAAATTAAAGAAAAATACTCATGATTATAATACTGTAGGAATAACTATTCAAATAAATTTAAATACCAAGATTAAAAATTCTAAAGAAGGAATAGAAAGATGGTATATAACCAATGAAATAACCAAAGAAAAAGTTAAAGATATTGAAATAGATATGGTTGATTTGCAAAAAGAAAAGTTGTATAATAAAAGTGGATTTAAAAAATGGTGTAAATTGATATTAGCTGAAAGCATGGAAGAATTTAAAAATAGATTGGAGAGGGTTAAAAGAAGGTGAAATCAAAGGGTTAAAAGAAGGCAAAAAAGAAACTGCTAAAGCAATGTTAGAAGAAAATATGAATGTTGAATTTATTTCTAGAATAACTAAACTACCGATAAGAGAAATAGAAATGCTAAGATGAAATTAAATGAATAATAAACAAAGGAAGAAATTCTACGTTTTGTTAAGATGTAACGTTTGCCAAGATAGCTAAAAAAAGCTATCTTTTTAACAAATAAAGTCACAAAAAAAGATTACCATTACGTAATCTTTTAAAAACGTATTAAATACTTAGACACATTCAACATAAGTATCTTGTAAGCAACGAATTACACAGCAGCAATCTAAATCCATTGT
>CANRME010000025.1 GCA_947631655.1 uncultured Bacilli bacterium
GTCATAAAAACACCTAAACTTTCGTAAATTTATTATACAACCCTATTGTATTTTAGTCTAGTTTTTTAGTACAATATATTATGAGAGTAAGGGATATTTATGGAATTATTAAAACATCATTGGAAAAAGATATGTTTTGCCATTGGATTAATTATATTTTTAATTATTGTTAAATTTTTATTAGATGATAATTTAGATACTTTTGATAATGCTATATATAATGTTATCGCAGTTATTAAAGGCCCAATAGTTACAAATATTATGAAGTTTATATCCTTTTTTGCCAGCCCCCTATTCTGTATCGTATCTGTAATACTTGTCTTCTTATTAATAAAAAATAAAAACTTAAGTAAGTTATATACTTTAAATCTTATATTAGCTTTTATTTTAAATACTATTATTAAAATGATATTTGCAAGAGAAAGACCAATAGAAATAAATTTAATTGAGGAAATGGGTTATAGTTTTCCTAGTGCTCATGCCATGATTTCTTTATGTATATATGGTTTTCTATCATATGTTCTAGTTAAAAGTAAATTACCTAAAAAATATAAAATAATCGGAGTTACTTTTATGGTTATTTTAACTATGTTAATAGGAATAAGTAGAATATATTTAGGAGTCCATTTTGCTAGTGATGTTTTAGGGGGATATGCTTGTGGTATGGTATTCTTAGTTACTTATATTAAAATAATGCGAAATAAAATTATCGAAAACTTACAATAAAAAAAGATTTTACCTTCTATTGGTAGAATCTTTTTTGGCTTTTATTAATCTGGCGCCTTTTTCTAAATCGGCGATTATTCTAAAAGCGTTATTTCCAAAAACAACTGAATTAACATAATCGGCAAAAGTATTAGAGGTTGTATAACGAGTGCGCCCATCTATCGTTAAATCAAATCCGTGTTCATTCATTATTTTTGTAAATTTTGATAAACTAATTAATCCAGTTATTTTATTTCTTGATGGTTGTTTATCAGATGCTATACTAAATTCTACAGGAATAATATCTAGTAAAATAGCATTCTTTTGACAAACTAAATTACCTAATTCAATAGCAAACCTATTTCTAGCATCTAAATATTTATGTTGATACATATCACTTTTTTCAATATATTCTTTTAAAACTTTTTCACTAATAACTAATCCCATTTGACTTTCTAAAATTATGGAATTAACATCTATGCCTTTAATTATTTTATTTTCTAATTCATTTTGAATTAGTTTTTCACATTCTAAAACAATTTTTTCCGTATTAACTTCTCTTAAGATAAATGGTCGGTATTCTAAATGTTTATCATCATAAACATATCTTATTATATGAGAATTTATAATTCCATTACGAGAAATATATACTTCTTGATAAGGTTTTCTTAGTTCTTCTTTATATTGAGCTAGTTCTTCAATATTCATTAAAAACAACCCCCTTTTGGTGGTTGTTATACTATCATAAAATTAATTATTTGTCAAATTTATAGAGTATCGTAAGATGAGTTATTATCAAGTCCGCCCTCTTCTTCAATAAGGTCAGCAAAGACGACTTTAAATCTTTCCATTTCTTTTAATTTAACATCTTCATAAATATTTTTAGCATTACATACAGCTTCATAAATATGTCTTATTTTAACTTCAGTTTGATTTTCATATAAAGCAAAGGTAAAGGCATTAGCTAATACCGTTAAACAAATATCTGGGTATCTACTTGCTATTTCATATACTCTTTTATATTCATCAGTCATTTCGACAATAAAGGCCATAATTTTTTCAATAATAAAGGTTGTATAATTAAGTTTTACACCGATTTGTTTTTCTAGTTTAGGGTAAGTTCCCATTAATACTTTGACACAAGTTGGTTTATCAAATTCGGCTACTTCGATTTTTTGAAATCTTCTTAAGAAGGCTCTATCTCTTAGAATATAAGTTTCATATTCTTGAGTGGTTGTAGCTCCAATTAGTTTTATTTCGCCTCTATCAAGTCCAGCTTTTAACATATTAGCAAAGTCAATACCAGAACCACCAGCAACATTTTTATTAACTAAAACATGGGTTTCATCGATAAATAAAATAGTTTTAGTCATACCACTTAATTCTTTAACTAATAAATCTATTCTATTTTCGACTTGACCATCACTTTCTACTGTACCAAGTAAACTAGTTATATTAATTTTATATATTTTATAGCCTTGTAAAGCGTTAGGTACTAAGTTTTTCATAATACGATATGCTAGACCTTCTACAATGGCTGTTTTACCTATACCAGCTTTACCTACTAAAAGCGCACTTTTTTCTGGTGTTAATAAGGTAAGTATTACTTGTTTTATTTCTTCATCTCTTGCTATAGCGGGGTCAGTTATATAGGTCTTAGCAGTTAATTCTTCGCCATATCTTTCTAACATACTTATTTTTTCATTCATAATGGTCAACTCCATAGAGTTATTATATCAAATAAATAAAAAGAAGACTAGAGTAATCTATTCTTCTCCATCTTGAACAGTTAAGACAGACCGAAAGGAATAATTGCCATATCCCCACCCGGCTAGTGTATTACTATTAAATGGACCAACATATGGTGTATTTCCGTAATATCCACCACGAAGAACCCAAGGGTTATTTAAGGTTGGAAGCCAAGTATAAACACCATACCAATTTTGAGTTTCCTTTGTGGCATCACCCAAATGACCTCTTATTATATCAATTAAGCTCGTCCCATAGGTATATATATCATAATATTTTGCAGCCGGATTTGGTACTATAACACTGGACGTGTCGTCAAATTTCGCATCATTTGGATAAAATGTTCCATCAGTATTTACAATATTTCCCATAACAGGCTCAGATGCACCACCGCTCATATCATATATGCCATACATATTTCCCGTTGTACTTGCTTTTACTCCACTTTTATTCCATCTAAATTCATCAGTACAAGTTCCCGATTCTGCAAAAACAGAACTTCCAGCACAACCAGTAGTAAAATTAGTATCATTGTTAATCCATACCTCTGCTCCATCAGCTATTTCACTACCATCACCATTAAATCTTCCATATTTGCTTTGTGTTAGATATGCTACTGCTCCCCATTCTATATTCTTCATCATATGCGTATCTATTTCGTTAGAATTTATATTATAGTTCTCCGAATATTTTTCTTCAATATCTCTTACTCCTTGGAACATATACGCTATAGCGATACCTCTTAAAGAGGAAACATTAGGTATTATTTTTAAATCTGTTATTAAATCTGAACTATACTTTCCGCTTGCTTCGTATTTTCCGACCCATATTCCTTTTAGTTCTGTTCCGCTTTCTTCTAGTGTTCCTTTAAAAGTAAAAGCTGGATGAGTATACCATTCACCATTGCTTGCTGGTTCCCCTTCTTTATTTAAACAACTTTCAGTTATGGTGCCATCATTATTATTAGTATATTTACAAGTTATATCTCCAGTATTTTCTATTCCTTCTTCAAATTTGATATTTATCATTTGTTCTGGAACTTTGCTCGTTCCAGTAACATTAAATAGTTGATATTTATATCTTGGGACCCACACATACATTTGTAAAACTTCTTCCATTGGTACTTCTTTTCCTACTATATCTTCTCTTAATTGGTTATCTTCTTTAAAGTATTTATTCTTTATTGTTTCATTACTTGCATCTACTAAGACAGCATTTCCCCATCTATGGTCTTGATAGTTATACCAATCACTATCTGTATCTGCTACATACATTATGCCATTATCTCCATATATTACTGGAATCATTCCTTGATATAACTCTGGAGGATTTGGTAAGTTCCCTGTTACAAAGTATACATCACATCTATCTTGTTCAGTTGTTTTTAAGTTTAACTCCCATTTCGTATTATCAAAATAACCTGTTCCGCCATTTTCACATTTAATATGCGAAAATATTTTCCCACTATCTTTATCAGGAAAAGAATTAGGTTCTACCTTTTTTATTCCATCTATATATACAGATAAAGAAACATCATTTTGATAAAAATTATCTACAGTAGTATATATTATTCTTTTATTATATTTTATTTGATATAAAGCATAACTACTTCCAATTGTTATTATCAATAATAGTAAACATACACCTAATATTACTTTATTTTTATTTCCATATTGAATTTTTTTTAATTCTTTTTCTGGATTAAACTTACGCATTATGATTACCTACTCTCTATTTAATATTAGTATAGCACGAAATGTCGTATTTCTTCAACTTTTTTCTTATTTTTTTAGTAAACATAAGAAAATAATTATTGAGGTGTACTACATGAATACAGAAATACTTTATTTTATAAGAGAAAGGAATGGCCTTACACAAACAGATATGGGTAATATTTTGGGAGTATCTAAATTTTTAATATCTAAATGGGAAAAAGGAAAAGACCTAATTCCTTTAAATAGATTAAATTTATTATGTAATTATTTTGATGTTAGTATGGATTATGTTATTGGTAAAAAAGTTAAAAATAAAGAATTAATATATAATAAATCTTTAGATAAAAAAGTTATTGGAGAACGCCTAAGAATATTTAGAAAAAATAATAATTTAACACAACAAGAACTAGCTAGTATATTACATACTACCCACTCTACAATTAGTGCTTATGAAAGTGGTAAAACAATGTTACTCACAGCCTTTGCTTTACAAATAGTTAGAGATTATAGTATATCTTTAGATTGGCTATGTGGAAGAATCGATTAAAAAGAACAAGAGGATAGTTCTTGTTCTATTAAAGTGTGAGTTTGAGTTTATATGTTATTTTAAATTGTATTAGGGATATATAATAATTAACAAATCTTTATTATATATTTTAAATGAAATCTATCTATCACTTTCCTTTCTTACAAATACATCATAACATTGTAATATGAAATATAAGTGAAGAATGAGTGAAACTTTATTTACTTGACAATTTTAAAATAAAATTCGGTACCTTTATTCTTTTTAGAATTAACACCATATGAGAAGTTGTGTTGTAATAAAATATTTTTAACGATAGCAAGTCCTAAGCCAGTACCTATTATATTACGGTGATGGTTTTTATCATTTTTATAATATTTATCCCAGATATGTTCTAAGTCCTTTTTACTTATACCTTTACCGGTATCTTTAATACTTATAGTATATTCTTTTTTATCTTCAGTTACATATATATAAACCGTTTTATCTTCTCCAGTATAGTTAATAGCGTTATTAATTAAATTATAGATTACTTGTTCAAGACGTTTTTTATCAGCTTTAACCAAAGCTTTATCTGGTAGATTAGTAATAAAGTGATACTCTTCTGTTTCTTTAATTAAATTGTATCTTTTTAAAATATCGTTAATGGTTTCTATTAAATCGAATTCTTCAATATTTAATTTTTCATAATCTTTAGTTTGTAATTTAGATAATTCTAAAATATCATTTACTAAAATATTTAATCTATCTACTTCTTCAATGATAACACTTAGATTATCTTTCATTTTAGCTTCATCTTTATAGCTAATATCTCTTATCATTTCGGCATAAGCTTTTATCATTGTTAATGGGGTTTTTAAATCATGAGAAACATTGGCCATTAAGTCCCTACGATACTCGTCTAATTTTAGAGTTTCTTCTTTTAAGTAATTTAAAGTATCAGATAACTCATCTAATTCTAAGATACCATTATGAGTGAAATTAACATTATAATTACCATTAGCTAGTTCTTTAGCATCTTTAGTTATTTTAGTTATAGGTTTAGATAGTTTTTTAGATAGAAAGTAAGATATTATGACGGAGAATATGATAGCAATTAGAGCGATATAAATTATTTCTTTTTGCATTAATAAACTATATTCGGAAACGTTAGTTAAAACAGAATAGATATAAATAGTCCCAAAGTCTAGTTTAACACTATAAAGATAGGATAATCTATGATACCTAGGGTTTACTAATCTTATTTTAGATATTTGGTCAGTTTTTATATCTAGTTCTTTTTTAAAATTTTGTAAATAACTTTCTTTTAAAAGACAACCTGGAGCGCGATCATTAAAGTATTCACTATAACCTAGAGTATCAACATATTCTAAACAAATATTGTTATTAAAATTAATGTTATTAATAACCTCTTCCATATCGTGGCGATTATTGTTGATTAGGGTATTAGCTAGATTATCTAAAGATTTTATTTGATAACGTTCATAGAAAAAACCAAATAGTAATAATTGAAAAATTAGTAAAACTAAAGCAATAGAGATAGAGAATATAACAAAGTAAGTTAAAGTTTTAAAATTAATAGACTTAAATTTATCATTTTTGGTAGTCAAATTTATAACCTACCTTTCTTACTGTAACGATTATATCACGATATGCGCCCAAATTATTTCTTAGAGTTTTGATATGGGTATCAACAGTTCTATCATCGCCATAAAAGTCATAACCCCAAACGTTAATTAGGAGTTGCTCTCTAGTTAAAGCAATACCTTTATTAGTAATTAGGTATAATAGTAAGTCATATTCTTTAGGAGTTAGATTAATATTTTTATTTTTAATAGTTACGGTATGGGCAAGGTTATCAACAACTAAGTCGCCAAAAGTATATTTATCTTGTTCTTTACTATTACGTTTTAAGATAGCTTTAACACGAGCCATTAATTCTTTAGGAGAAAAAGGTTTGGTAACATAATCATCGATTCCAATATCAAAACCAATTAGTTTATCATATTCTTCTTTTCTAGCACTTAACATTATACAAGGAATATCTTTTTGTTTTTTGATTTCTTTAATAGCTTGATAACCATCTTTTTTAGGCATCATGATATCCATAATAATTAAATCGATATCATTGTTTAAAGCAAGGTTTACTCCTTCGATGCCATCTTTAGCTTCTAAAACATGATAATTTTCTAAAGTGAGATATTCTTTGATAACATTTCTAATTAATTCTTCATCATCTACTACTAAAATAGTCATATGACCACCTCTAATATTTATATATTATAACAAAAATGTGAAAATTAAATGAAAAAAACTATATTTCTATAGTTATAAGTTAACATTATGGTAAATGTCCGTTACGTCTTCTACTTCATCTAGAAGTCCATAAAGACGATTAAATAGTTCTAGATCTTCACCTTCTAAAGTTACTTTGTCTTTAGGGTACATTCCCACTTCGTCGATTTCGTAATCAGGATTTGGAATTACGCTTTCAATAGCATCTTTTGTGCTACTTGCGTTATTCGGATTAACAGACACTACAATTAGTCCATCCTCGTTTTCAAATGATACGGGTTCAATACCTTTGTCTAATAAAGCCATTAAAATATCTTCTTCTTTATCGGATTTAACCCCAATAATAGCTAAATGGTCATAATTATAAGATACAGAATTAGTTACTCCTAAACTTTTATGAACTTTATTAAAACAAGCTCTTACTTCTCCAACGGTACGATTAACGTTATCCGTTAAAGTTTTAATAATTAATGTAGAAGCGCCCGGCCCAAATCCTTCATAGATAACAGTTTGGTAATCTTCTCCTCCCACCGTTTTAGCTTTTTCAATAGCTCTATTTATAATATCACTAGGTACTTCACTTTTCTTTGCTTTATCAACAATTCTTTTTAAAGGAACGTTCATATCGACATCTGGAACACCGGCTTTAGCTGCTAAATAAATTTCTTTCGCAAATGTGGAATATGTTTTTGCTTTAATGGCACCATTTTTTTGAATACTAGCTTTTCTTACTTCATAAGCTCTACCCATAAGTACACCTCTTTCTTTTAATATTATACTATAAACTTATTTTTTTGTCTTTAAAAATACTTTTTTTAAGCAGAAATATTATACTACCAAAGATGTAAATCCTCAACAAATTTATACACAATATTTTTCTTTTTTAATTTTCTTACACTACGTACTACTTTTGGAATAGAATAAACATAATAGTAAGAACTATGTTCTTTTTCTAAGACATATTCTAAGGCTTTAATAACAGTTTGTTTTTCTGTCTTAGTATTTAATAATACTTTTACTCTTGAAAAGACGCGTTTATTTATATTTCTTAATAGTTTATGATAGTATTTATCTTTTTTTCTTTTAAAACAAAATTTATAACCATCTAATTTTTTTATTACTCTTAAAGTATCATAGTATCCCATTAAGATATTTTCATTAGTTTTTTGTTTACGTAGTTCTAAGACACTACCTAAACTGCGAGATGGTTTAATAGTAATTATTTTATTGTCCCCTTTATCAATTCTTTTGGTAATACCGATCCCATTTATTTTTACTTCATAAATTTCATCTAAGTTTTTATCTAGTAACATACTGGTTGGACATTTATCAAAGAAACCACCATCTAAATAGTAATTATTGTCAATAATTTTTTCTAATTTGAAGAAAGGTAGATAGCAAGAAGCCATTATGGAATCTACTACTAAACCCTCTTTAATATCTTTAGTATACATATAAGTAGGAATTAATTTGGTAAATTTTAGGGTCGCTAAACCAAAGTTAATTTTACTTTTCCGTAAGCGTTTTTCATCAAGTAATTCTCCTGCTACTTTCTTTATTTTTTCAGTATGTACACCGTGATTTGCTAAAACGCTTCTTAAAGTATGTCTTAATCCTCTAATAGTCTTTAGAGAAAATCCTTGTTCATTAAAAGAACTAGTAAATTCTTTATCAAAATCTAAGAGTAATCCAACATCGATGTCTTTCCAAAATTTAAGCAATTCCTTTTCTTTACCACACGCTAAAATAGCAGCATTAAAAGCTCCAATAGAAGTACCAACAATATATTTAAATTTGATATGTTTCTTTTTAAAAGCATAATACGCTCCGATTTGATAAGAACCTTTAACTCCCCCACCTTCTAATACTAAACCTCTTTTCATTTTTTACTCCTTTTCTCTTTTTTAGGTGCTAAAGAAATAATAAATGGTTTAGCTAAAAGTTTAGGGATGAATCTTTTTAATTTACTTTCATTATTTTCTAAATTGATATAATAATTTTTAATAGATGTCCCCCGATAATTTAAGATGCTATCTAGTTCATTATCTTCATAGTAAGCACCATAGAAGTTTTTATCAGCAAAAATATAAGAAAGTAAGAATCTAAAGCTTATACCATGATAACGTAATATTTGTTTTATAAATTCGCGATATGCTGTCCGGCATTTTTCTCCACCCGATAAGATATAAGTTTTTTTATTAAGTTCTTTTTTATAATCAATTGATTTTACTAAAGCATAAGAAGCATCTAAAACATCAATTAATTCGACTTTACTACTTAGAGGAGTGTTATACATTGGACATTCACTTTTAGGATTGCATAAAAAACCCGGAATACGATAAATGGTATAATTTTTCAAATTGTTTTTAATATATTCTTCAGCATTATATTTAGCTTTAGCATATAAATCGTGAGGTTTTATATTTATTTCGCTATCTAAGGAAATAATATCATGAGTTTTACCATAAATAGTTGTAGTAGAAGGATAAATTAAGTAAGCTTTAGGATTATGAGCAAGAATATTATCAACGATATTAACTGTTCCTTCATAATCAATAACATCGCATAATTCTTCTCTTATGTCAGCCATAGGAGGAATGACACCAGCTAGATGAATTATTATATCATTGTTTTTCACTAAAGAAGCCATTAAGTTTTCATCATTAACATCCCCATAAACTAAATTAATACGATTTTCATATTTCTTTAATTTTTTATACGATCTAGTATTCCGCAAATCTAGACCAGTTATTTCATATTTACCTTCACTTAATAAATATTTTATAACATACATTCCTAAAGTCCCGGCGGCCCCGGTTACTAAAACTTTCTTCATATACTACTCCTTTAAATTTAAATAAATATCATAATTAAAATTATAATTAGTCCCGATATTAAACCATATTTAGTTTCTTTTAAGTTCCAATGGTTTAAAATTTCGGGGAATAATTCTAAAATACTAATATAAATTAACATACCGATAGTTAAAGCAATTAAAGAACCTAAAACGATAGGAGAAATGGTAATATGGCTTAAGTAAATTATTAAACCTCCTAAAAATGCAGAAATGGTAAGCAGTAAAATCATAAATAAAGATTTCTTTTTATTATTTTCAGTAGCACTAGATATTTCAATGCTTAAAGGAATATTATGTAAGGATACCGCCCCCATCATTAATAAACCAGCTTTTAAATCGTTAATAGTCGTAGTATAAATTGCAATTCCTTCAATTAAATTATGTAAAAATAAGGCGATGGTAGTTACTAATCCAATATGGAAGAGATGACTTGTATGTTCTTTAGCATTTTTAGTACGATGGTTATGACTATGATGGGGAATAAAAATATCTAATAACTTTAAAAAGAAAATCCCAATTAGAGTTAATAATAAAATTACTAAAGTCCTTTTAAATGGAATAAAACTATTAAAAGATTCAATACATTCGGGAAGTAAATCAAAAAATATTAAAGATAACATGATAGGAAAAGATAAAGATATGGCAAAAATAACAAATTTTTCTTTTTGTTTTATTAATTTGGTAATGATAAAACCAATCACAAAAGAGATACCAGAAATTAAAGATGTTATTAATCCATTCATAAGTTTAGTCCTCCTTAACAATCATATCATAAATTAAATATTAGTACAAATCTAAATGACTACTGGCATTTAAGTCATGAGTAGCAAATTTTTTTTGTAAAAATAAGGGATACGCTGCGGAACCAATCATAGCAGCATTGTCCGTGCAGTATTTAAAGGGTGGAACACTTAATTTTATTTGATGTTTATTAGCAAGATTTTCCATAATGCTTCTTAAATGTTTATTAGCAGACACACCACCCGCAATGATTAATTCTTGGACTTGATATTTAGATAGAGCTAAATCAGTTTTACGCTCTAATTCCCCAAGTGCCGCATTTTCAAAGGAACACGCTAAATTGCTGGTATTGATTTCATTACCTCTTTGGGTTTCATTATGAACAAGGTTTATAACGGCACTTTTTAAACCACTAAAACTCATATTTAAAGAACCATCGTCCATTATAGTTGGCAATTTATAAGTAGGTTGTCCTTCTTTAGCTAATCGTTCGACATTCGGACCACCCGGATATTTAAGGCCTAAAACGCGGGCAACTTTATCATAGCACTCACCTACAGCATCATCTAAAGTACGTCCTAAAACATGAAAATCATAATCTTTATGCATTAAAATTAAGTCAGTATGGCCCCCACTTACCACTAAAGCAAGTAAAGGGAAGTTCATCTCGTTATCAATGTGGTTAGCATAAATATGACCTGCTAGATGATTAACAGCAATGAGTGGTTTATTATAAACTAAAGATAAAACTTTGGCACATTCAATACCAACTAACAAACTACCATTTAAACCCGGAGCATAAGTAACTGCAATAGCATCAACGTCACTTACCTTCATTTTTGCTTGTTTTAAAGTTTCTTCTAAAACCATTGTAATATTTTCGGCATGCATACGGCTTGCAATTTCAGGAACAACTCCTCCATAATTAGCGTGCGTATCCATTTGGGTATTAACTACCATAGATACTACTTCGTGCCCGTTTTTCACAATCGCCATACTTGTTTCATCACAAGAAGATTCTATCGCTAAAATGTATACATCTTTCATATAATCACCTTTTTCATTGTTAAACCATCTATTCCATTATAATAACCTTTTCTTATACCCACTTTATTAAATCCATTTTTTAAATAAAAATTTATTGCTACCTCATTATTTTGAGAAACTTCTAAAAGTATTTCGGTTTTATGATAATTCTCTAAAGATTTTAGTAAATTAGTACCTATGCCTTGTTTACGATACTCATCATCTACTACAATATCTACAATATCGATATAGTCCTCAAAAACCAGAAAATGAATAAACCCAACAATTTTATTTTCTTTTAAAGCTACTAAAATTTGATTAGGAAGTTCAGTATTATCTAAAAAATAATCTGCGTGTAAGGTATTACCAAGTTTAATAATACTTTCTTTATCTTGTGATAAATAAGGTCTAATTTGCATCTAAACCAGAAATTCCTTTGATATAGAGAGGTTTTACTGAATGAGGGTTTTCAGCAGGTTTATTTTTTAAATAGTTGGGTATTTTTTCATAAGCGGGATTTAAGTTTTCAAAAACTTTGTGAGTAGTTTTAAATTCTTGATATGCAGAATTGGAGTAATATTTAATTTTATCCATAGTATCACGTTTAGCAATAAAGACCCCATTGTTTTCATGGACAACTAAGTAAGAATCATTATTATCTATACTAGCAAGTTCAATAGAAGTTAGGGATTTTATAGGAACATTTAAAGTATAAGCTAAAGTTTTAGCAATTGTAACGCACAATCTTATTCCCGTAAAACTTCCTGGACCTTTGCACACATATATTTCTTTTAAATCATGAACAGTTATTTTATTTTTATTTAATAGTTCTTCTAATAATGGCATTATAAAAACGCTATGGTCTTTTTTTACTTCTTTATTAACAATATCCATTATATTATCGTCCTTATAAAGAGCAATAACAATGTTTTTATAGTGCGTATCAATAAACATACTCCACATATTTAAAACCTCGCTTTTTCTTCCGTTATTATAGCACTTTTGATCCAATAAAAAAAGACTTTATAACACAGCGTTACATAAGTCTTCGTATTCTTTACCATACGGAGTTAATACGATAACTCTTGTATTTTCATCAACTATTTTGAAAGTTAATTCTAAACGTTCTTCCGGTAGGGAGTTTTGAACTAATTCAGCCCATTCAATAATGGTTATAGCTTCACCATCAAAATAATCATCAAAATCAAAGGAACTAGTATTATCTTCTAAACGATAAACATCCATATGATTTAGAGGTGCTTCACCATCTTTATATTCTTTAACAATATTAAAAGTAGGACTAGTAATATTTTCTTCAATACCTAGGGCATGAGCAAAACCTTTAACAAAAATAGTTTTACCACTACCTAATTCCCCATTTAAACAAATAACCATGCCAGGGAATTTCTCACTTTCAATATTTTGGGCTAAAGCTAAAGTGTCTTCTTCTTTTCGAGATACAAATTTATAATCCATATATTAACTCACCTATTATTAGTATATAATGTAAAAGAATTTTAAACAACTATAATTTAAAAAATTGACGTTAATTTACTAATTAGGGATTTTTGGTTGACATATTTTAGAAACTATGATACCTAATGAGACACCTAATTATAAAACGACATAAAAAAAGTGAGTGCTGCTTGAATGTTACTCACACAAATTTTAAAGATTTTATAAAAATTTAAAACCCATATTTACGGGAAATACAGGTATTTTAGAGCAAAAAAAAATTGGCAACTTCCTATTTTCGCTTACACTATCGTCGGCGTTCTAATG
>CANRME010000026.1 GCA_947631655.1 uncultured Bacilli bacterium
AGATTACATAAAAATCATACTTCTATTTTGTGTTATTTTTATTAGTTTTTTGTGAAAATTTTGTGAAACTATTTATAATAATTTATAACGCCATTTGTAATAGCAGTAGCGATTTTTTCTTGATATTCTTCAGTCATTAAATTTTGTCTTTCTTGCGTATTAGACAAAAACCCACATTCTACTAATACTCCTGGCACCTTTAATCTTTGATACATATAAATATTAGGAGTTTTCTTAATTTCTCTTTTATCACTAATTTTATTAAATTCCTCTTGAATACTTAGAGCAATTTTTTTATTTTTTTCCGTTTTATAATAAAATACTTGCCCACCTTTATAAGAAGAATCTTCTAAATAATTTATATGGATTGATAAGTACATATCGGCTTTACTACTATTAATAAGTTTTATCCGGTTATCAAAATCACTTTGCTTTCTTCTTTCTGCTTTCGGATTACTTAAATCATAATCACCATCTCTCGTTAAAATAACACTTGCTCCTTTTTTAACTAATTCTACTTCTAACTTTTTCGCAATAGCTAAATTTAAGTCTTTTTCTAAAATGCCATGCGATATCGTTCCTGGGTCTTTTCCCCCATGTCCAACGTCAATTAGAATGAGTTTACCCGATAACGGAAGTAAAGCAAAAACTCTAAAACTAGAAACGCTTACTAACACTAAAACTATTAATAATAAAATACAAAACTTTTTCATAGTAAATATTATGCAAAAACAAAAAAGTTAGGTTACTTTTTCTTTTTCTTCCTAACTTTTTTCTTTTCACTAACTTCAAATTTAGGATAAGCTCTATTTAAACGACGATATAAAATACTATTCTTCTCTATCCATTTTGTAACTCGTTTCTTAATAACTTCGGTATTATCCGACTTTTGCGTATTTATTTCTCCTTTAATACTATTCATAACTTTAAATGATACAATATTATCAACAATATAACCAATAAATAAGATAATTGCTAAAATATTTCTTATCATTTCTGGTATCATCTTAATTCCTCCTAAAACCAAAGGATTTAAAATATATACGATAAAAGTACCAAGTATTCCAAAAGGTAACATCGTTTCTAAACAAATTCTACCATTAATATTAAACTTCTTATTGGAATAATCCCACCATCTTGCTTTAAACATTTTCTCCATTATATAAGAAGTAAAATACTCTAATACTGAACATATTAAAATAGATTTTAAAAATACTGCTAAAACGTCCTTTGTGTCACTTCCAATTAAAAATAAAATACCTAATACTCCATACCCATATATTGGACATATTGGTCCAAGTAAAAAACCTCTATTTACAAATTTCTTTTTAGTTACTAAAATTAATCCTACTTCCATTAACCAGCCTAAAAATGAATAGGTGATAAATAGAAGAAAAAATATTACTACTTTATTCATTACTACCTCCGCATATCAATTATATCAAATATTATATCCATTGAAAATGTGAAACATTTCTATAAATTTTCATAAAGTTTGTTTCACACTAAATATTCATATAGCACTTTTCTTTTAAGAACTTTTTAACTTCACTTATACTCTTACCCTCATAATATAAAATAAGCATCTTTTTAAATTCTTCAGTGAAATTTTCAGGTATAACAATAATCCCTTTACCTTTAGAAATTAAATAATGATTAGCAAAAATTACTGCTGTTCTCTTATTTCCATCAATAAATACTTGCTTTTTCATAACATATAGCAATAACTCTATAGCAATATCAACCATACTTTTTGATGAATTTAATATTTTATTCAAGTCTTCTTTTATAACACTTTCAATAGGTAATTCTGGTTTCCATTTTGTTCCTCCAATTGAAACCGGTACATCTCTTAACTTCCCAGCTGTATAATATAATCCTTCTTCTACTAATTTATTAATCTCACATAAAATATTAAAATCCGTATTAGATAATAAAACATTCTTATTTAAGATAAATTCCCATGCATGCTTTAAATTTACAACTTTTAAGACTTCCTCTGAAGTCATATTATTTACTTTTCCCCCATTAATTATACTTTCTGTATCAGCAAACGTTGTAGCAATACCCTCTAAAATTGCTTGTTTATATATAGTATCTACTAAATGTCTTTTAGCAAAGTCGATATTAGTCATAATTTTAACATTTAATTCACTATCAATATAATTTAAATCTTTTAATTTTTTATCTATCTCTTTTATTTCTTTTTTTAGTTCTTTTACTTTAATATTATTATTTAAAATCAAATTGTATAAATCCTCTGAATACTCTCCTACATATTTAGTAACTAATTTCCCATTATTCCGATAATGAACATATAAATACTTATGAGAATTTTTTTCTCTTATTTCTACTGCTCCATAAACTAAATTTTCTAATTCTTTTTCGCATGTTTCTTTTTTATTTACAAGAGTTAATATTTTAACTTGATTTCCCATGTTTTTTCACCTCTATTATGTGAAACATTTCTTACTTTATAAAGCCTCTTTTGTTTCACATAATTATTATATCATAAAAAAGTAAAATGTGAAACATTTTTATGAGTTTTTTGTTTATTTTGTTTCACATTTTATTCTAGCAAAAAAGTCCAAATACTTGGACTTCTCGAAAACTTTGAATATATTAACGTTTACTAAATTGTGGTGCTCTACGAGCTTTTTTAAGACCATATTTCTTACGTTCTTTAACTCTTGGATCTCTTGTAACAAAACCTTCAACTTTTAAAATCTTACGATAAGAACCTTCTCCAGTCTTATTACCATCAAAAGCCATTAACGCTCTAGCAATACCTAATCTAATAGCACCAGTTTGACCAGAGAATCCGCCACCTTTAACCGTAACATCGATATCGAATTTATCTTCATTACCAGTTGCTACTAAAGGTTGTTTTAAATCCATTACCAAAGTTTGATAAGGCATATATTCATTAACATCAACACCATTAACAGTAATTTTACCACTACCTAATGTCATTCTTACTTGGGCAGAACTTCTTTTTCTTCTACCACTAGCACTCCATACTTGTTTTGTAGCCATTTCCTATACCTCCTTATTTAACTTCCATAACTTCTGGTTTTTGAGCTGCATGATTATGATTTTCATCTGCATAAACGAATAACTTCTTACCCATTTGGTTTCCTAACTTATTATGAGGAAGCATTCCTTTAATAGCTCTTTCTACCATTTCACAAGGATATTCATTAATCATGGTCTTAGCATTTCTTTCTCTAAGTCCTCCTGGATATCCACTGTGATTATAATACATCTTATCTTCTAACTTATTACCAGTTAGTTTTACTTTAGATGCATTAATTACGATTACATAATCTCCACAATCAACATGAGGAGTATATGTAACTTTGTGTTTTCCTCTTAACACAGTTGCTACTTTTGTAGCTAAACGTCCTAGTGTTTGATCTGTTGCATCAACAACATACCATTTACGTTCAATGTTTTCTTTTTTTTGCATAAATGTTTTCATATAATTCCCTTTCATTTTTCTTACTCACTTAACCTTCCCACAGTTAAGCCCCTAGAAAAAATAAAATGTACCATTTAAAATTATATGAAAAAGCTAAGGAAAAGTCAACAAAAAATAGTGTTTTTCAGCACTATTTTACTTATTATTGCTTCTTTTTACCGAAATATCATATTTACTAGGTCCCACAATTACTTTTCCATCTATATCAAATCTTGACGCATGACACGGACAATCCCAAGTTTTTTCTACTTCATTGTACACCAAACCACAACCTAAATGCGGACATTTTCTTTTAACCACATGTTTACTACCATCTTTTAAAGTTAGTTCCGCAAATCCTTTTTTATACCTAACTTTATCACTTTTACAAACCATACCTCCTATATAAGCAACCAAATTCGTAAGAGTATCCTTCCCCCATTCTATAAGCCTATAAATCCCCATACTTCTTTTAGGGTCAAATAACTTACTATAAATGTTTTTCTTTCCTTGTATTTCGTCACTAACTATTTTCGATGCGATACTACTACCAGCCATACCCCATGTATTATAACCCGTTAATATATACATATTCTTTTTTATCTTTCCCGCATAAGGCATACCATCTATCGTCATAATATCGGTATTACTCCACAAATAATCTATCTTTTTATTATTTACTAAGTTTGTAAATTTTTCTTGGGGCTTAAAACTTAAACCTAAATTATGTGTTTCACCTAATCTAATTAAATAATTTTTATAATAACGATACGACATCGTCGGTTTATCATACGTTATTCCATTAGTTAGTTCTTGTTTATTAACTTTAACTGCACTTACATAAGACTTTTCTAAATCGACATTAAAAGGAAATACCATTGGAAATAAAAAGTAAGGATAAAAACCGGCGAAAACTATTTTTTCACATTTAATATCTCCTCCCATTGTTTTAACTAAATATCTATTACCTTTTTTCTTAACATCATATACCAAAGTATTTTCATAAATCTCTGTACTTGCATTTAAACTATGTAATAACCCATTCATATACTTTATCGGATTAAATACATAACTATCCTTACATACTAAAGCATCTTTATCTTTAAGATATATATTCTTATCATTATAAATATTCTTTAATTCTTCTAAGTATTTTCTATCACTTTTTTTACTCGCTATTATATAAGCTGTATTCTTTTCCAAATCACAATCTATCATTTCCTGGGAAATTATTTTCCGGGAAATATTTACTCCTTCTTTATAAGCTTTAACTAACTCATTGCTTTCGATATTCCTTTTCTTTTCTTAACCTTTATTAAAACATTATCTAAAAAATAGGTAAGTTTTCCAGTTGTTCTAGATGTTACACCTCTTCCTAATCTATTTCTCTCTACTAAAATAACTTTTAACCCACTATTTTTTAAATGATAAAGAAGACTTACTCCACTAAGTCCTCCACCAATTATTAAGACATCACACTCATTATTATTCTTTAAACTATCATACTTTGGTAATTCATATTCATTCCAAATAGAAGTATTTTTCATTTTCCTTCACCTCTATTAGTATGAACATTAATCTTGATAATAAACCTTCATTAAATATAACCCACAAGCCGGCACCGTTGGTACTGTTTTATCGATGTCTTTATTTAATAATTCTTCTAAAATACTTTCGTTCCATTTCTTTTTCCCAATCATTAATAGAGTCC
The DNA here is from genome assembly GCA_947631655.1 of uncultured Bacilli bacterium. Taxonomy (GTDB): domain Bacteria; phylum Bacillota_I; class Bacilli_A; order RF39; family UBA660; genus CALWAM01. The sequence continues at coordinate 5,172 of CANRME010000026.1, forward strand.
CTATTAAATTTCTTACCATATACCGATAAAAACCTTTACCATAAAAATCAAAGATTATTTTATCTTCTTCTTTTTTTATTTCTATCTTAAAAATATTTCCTTCATAATCATCACGATACCCAGCCGTAAAATTATGAAAGTCATGCTTACCTATTAATTTTTTACTCGCCTTTTCCATTAATTTTATATCTAACTCATCATCTATTTGATAGGTATACTTGGCATAAAAAGGATCAAACTCACTAATTTTAATTACATAACGATACCATTTTCCCGTTGCTCTTAATCTGGCATGAAATTTATTATCAACTTCTTTAATTTCTAAAACTCTAATATCTTCCGGTAACATTCTATTCATCACATATTTTAATTTTGAAGGAGTCACCGGAATATCTAAATCAAAATGAATCGCTTGACCTTTCGCATGCACACCAGCATCCGTTCTTCCCGCTCCTTTTACTGCTACATCCTTCTTAGCTAAAATACTTAAGACTTTTTCTAACTCTTGTTGCACACTTCGTTTATTTTTAAGTCTTTGAAAGCCATAAAAATTACTACCATCATAAATAATAACTGCTAAATATCTCATGCGACATCCCGATATATCGCCTTTAATAGCTCTTTATTATCCGTATAAGGTAATATATCCCTTCCTAGACTTCTTATATATTTTACAAACTCAACGATATCAGGCATTTCCATATATTTATATAACTTATCATCATAAGCCCAATCATTTCCTTCATATACCATTTTTCCTTTGTTGATAACTATTACTTTATCCACAAAGTTCAAAGCAAATTCTAAATCATTACTTATTACAATAATTTGTTTATGATACTTCTCATGTAAATTACTAAATAATTTTTTAAATTCTTTTTTCTCTTTATCATTAAATCCCTTTTCAAAATTATCTAAAATAATAACCTTTGGATTATAAACTAATATTGCCGCTAAATTAACTCTTTTTCTTTCGGTATAAGATAAATCATCTACTAGTCGATATAAGTAATCATTATTAAGACCTACTATTAATAAAGCTTCTTTAATTCGGTCATCTCTAAGTTCTACTATTCCTTTAAATTTATCATAATAATATTTTAATTCATCATAAACATACTTCATCTTAACATTCTTATTCATCGTATGTCCCACAAACCCAATATCTTTTCTTATCGCACATTTATCTATAGCATTATTACTCTTTATCGTATTATCTCCAACAGTAACACTACCCTTACTTACTCTTTTACTACCTACTATTAATTTCCCAATAATCGCATCAACACTACCACATATCATAGTAATATCTTCCATATTAAAAGTATAATTGATATTATCAAGTAACAATCTCTCATTATCTAAACCTTTGTTTTGTAAGTAACTTACACTATCAAATCTTATTTCCATACATCTCTCACCAACCCATCTTTATCTAAATATATCTTATCAGTTAGTTCATAATACCCTAATTGTATTGACATATCTACTATAAATGGTAAATTATACCCTAATCTTTTAAATATCCTTTCTTCTTTAAATACCTCAGGTATATTACCTTCTAAAATAACTTTACCTTTATATAAACAATATAAATACTCAGTATCTAAACTAGTTTCTAAATTACTTGTAATATTAACTATCGTAATTCTATTTTTCTTACAATATTTAAATATTTTATTTCGCGTATTCTTATTAAACTCTTCTAAGATATTATCTAATATTAAAAATGCTGGTTTTTCTATTAAAGCACATACTATTTTTAATATATAACTTTCTATTCTTCCTAATCTTTCTATTTCTAAATTCATAATAGGAAATATATCAAATTTATTAAGTAATGTTCCTAACATTTCTTTTTTAGTTTTAATTTCATCGACATTCTTACTTAAACTATGTAATATTTCTTCTTTAACTTTTTTTCTTTTAAACTTTATGTCTTTATCTACTACTTTATAATATTTTGAAAGCAAACGAAAATTATCGTCATTAACAGGAATGCCGTTTATTTTAATCTCTCCTTCTGAAGCTAACTTATGCTCTATAATTCTAATTATAGTAGTTTTTCCACTATCTCCTATTATACTTATAGGATGTCCTTCTCTTACTTCTAAAGAAAGATTATTTAATATTGTTACTTTATCTTTTTTATAACTTATATCATTAAGTACAATACTTTTCATTTCTTTCACCTATCTGTTTATTATACTATAAATTCTTTAAAAGAAAAGAAAAACATTTAAAAACAGATAAACCTTTGTTATCTGTTAATTAACTTTATATCCCATCTTGAGCAGTTAAAACTGAACGAGAAGAGATATAGGTATGACCTCCGCCTTCTATACGGCCAATCGAAAAAACCCCCGCAAAATCTTTGTGACTAGCAAGTCCTCCACGTAACATCCAGGACCAAGCATCACCGTCCGAAACTATTTGAGGAAAATATGAATAATTACTATTCCATGCAGCATAAATACTACCATATTCTAAAATAGTTTCTTTTGTAGCATCACCTAAACGTCCTCTCTCCATCGTTCCATAATATACACTATAAGAATATTCTTCATAATACTTATCATCTATTGGAATATTTTTAATAGGTGAATCGGTTGCTTGGAATTCAGCTTGTTCAAAGTATGCGATACCATTTTGATTGACCATACATCCCATAACATATTCCATATCGCCGCCACTCATATCATATATACCATATACATTCCCTGTTGTACTAACTTTTGTTCCCCCTCTATTCCATTTTCTCATATCCGGGCAAACTACGGGTAGTGTTCCATCACTATTCCACTCTACATCATCATCTAAATTTGTTTCTACACATCCAGTTGCAGTTCCACCATTGGGATAAATTTGATTATCCATACCCTGAAGTAAATTATTTTTCCATAGTTTACATTCTTCAAACAACATTCCTTCTATATTACAATGACTTTCATCTTTATATATTCCATACATGCTTTGGGTTAGATATGCTACTGCTCCCCATTCCATATTCTTCATTATATGCGTATCTATTTCATCTTGGTTTAAATTATATTTACTTGCTTTTTGTAACTCTATATCTCTTGATGCATAAAAATACTGACTTATACTATTATTTATTTTACTTGTTTTATTTGGTAATATTGTTATTTCACTAATCGCTCTTGAATTTCTACCAGTTGGATCTTGGGGATCACTTAGCTCAAATTTACCGACCCATATGCCTGGTAGTTCTGTTTCTCCAAATGTAAATGCTGGATGAGTATACCAATTTCCATTGATGGCATTTTCACAATCTTCTCTTATTGTTCCATTTCCTTCATTAATATATTTACAACTTACATTCCCGGTACTTGTTACTCCTTTTTCAAATTCGATGTTGATTATTTGTTTTGGTGCACTTTCACCAGCTACTGCATTAAATAATTGATATTTATATCTCGGTATCCATACATACATTTGGAGTATATCTTCTTCGGTTATGGTTTGATTTATTCTTAATGTCCCATCTTCTTTATAAAATTTGTTTCTTATTTCTTCATTTGTATTATCTATTAAGACAGCATTCCCCCATTTATGTTCATCGTAGTTATACCATTCTTTTGTTATATCTGCTATCTTCATGGTATTATCTTCATTAAATGTCATTGGTATTAAGCCTTGATATAACTTTGGTCGGTTTGCTCCGCTTTCATCTCTATATGGTTCTTGGTATTCATATAATTTTACATCTGTTTCACTATCTACTTCTATTTTGAATTTTACTTTTTTATTGGCATTATCATTTTGATTACTTTCATCTTTTTTAAAATTTAAAGTTAAGGTATAGTTATCTATTCCTTTTTCTTTTATTTCATTTTCTATTACTATATATCCATCTTCATAGGGTAATACTTTTTCTGGTTCAACTACTCCATTTTTAGTTAAGGTATATTTTAAATCATTATAATCTTCAAAATCATTATTTTCTATATCTATCTTTATATTATATTTAGTATCTAAATTACCAGTATTTTCTACTTTAAATTGTTTAGTTAATGAATCTCCTGGTATGGCATTATTTAAAGTTACAATATTGGAATCAGTATAAGTTATTTTCATAGTTCCTGCTGTTACTGTCATTTCTTCTGCTTTATCATTACCAATTATATTAGCAGTAAAGTAAGCATAAGAAACAGATATAATACATAGTAAATTTATACTTACTACTGATATTAATAATATTAAAGATTTTTTATCAAATAATTTCATATATACACAATCCTACCTCTATATTATTATAATTATTAAAACTTAAATACTTTGTCGATTATTAAATAATTTACTAGATGTCTATTATATAATAATTATATACGTGGAGCGTATATTTGTCAATAGCTATGAGCTAACAAGAAGTAAAATGAATATAGTGATTTGTATGAATATAAATAGATTAAAACAAATAAGAGAAGACCACGATTTAAAACAAACTTATGTCGCTAAAATACTAAAAGTTACTCAAGCTCAATACTCTAGATATGAACAAGGTCTTAATGTCATTCCTATAGAAAAATTAAATATTTTAGCTAATTTATACAATACATCTATTGATTATTTACTATCTCGTACAGATATAAGAAAACCATATCCTAAATCTAAGATAGAGTTTATTGATGAATATATCAAAATGTAAGTAATTTAATATTTCTAAAAAATTAAATTTTACCAATTTTTAAAATTGGAAGGCTTTTTCTTAAAAAGGAAGCAAAATCTGTATTTTGATTTTAAAAGTTTAATTAATAATATTCAAATTTAGATTATACCTTACTTTGTAAGGTCAGAGCGTTGACAAAGTTCAATGCTCTGATGTAGGTAAACCTACATTTTTATTTAACTTTATATATAAAAAAGAAACCTACTTTTCTTCGGTTTCCTCTATAGCTTTTTCAAGTTCTTCTCTAGTCATATCTTTATAACCTTTTATTTTTCTTGCTTTAGCTACTTCTCTTAATTTAGTCATTGTAACATCCACTGGTTTTACTTCATCTTCTGAAATTAACTTACCAGTACTAACTAATGAATCAATTTGTTCTTTAGTTAATGTTTCTGTTTCCATTAGAGTATCAGCAAGTAAGAATACTAAATCTTTATTAGCTTTTAAGACTTTTTTAGCTTCTTCGTAACAACTATTAATAATCTTTCTTACTTCGGTATCTATTTCTAATGCTACTTGATCACTAAAGTTACGAGCTTTATTATAATCTCTTCCTAGGAATACTCCTTCATTTTCTTCTTCTAATTGAATAGGTCCTAAATCTGACATACCATATTTAGTAACCATATCTCTTGCTAAATTAGTAGCTTTTTTAAAGTCATCACTAGCACCTGTAGTAATTTTACCTAAGAATAAATCTTCACTTGCTCTACCACCTAATAATCCAATAATGTGTGCCATTAACTCTTCTTTAGCCATAGGTCCTTGTGAATCTTCTTTAGGAAGCATCATAGTATACCCTCCAGCCATACCTCTAGGAATAATCGTAATCTTATGTACTTCTCGAGCACCTTCAACTTTAATTCCTAATACGGCATGACCAGATTCGTGAATAGCTACTAAACGTTTTTCTTTTTCCGTAATCTTTCTTGAAGTTTTAGCAGGTCCAAGTAAAACTCTATCCGTTGCTTCATCTATTTCATCCATACTAATTGCATCTTTATTTCTTCTAACAGCAAGTAGTGCTGCTTCATTAAGTAAGTTCTCTAAATCAGCTCCACTAAATCCTGGTGTTCTTTTAGAAATATTTTCTAAATTAACATCTTTGGCAAAAACTTTATTTCTTCCGTGTACTCCTAGAATTGCTTCTCTTTCTTTAGCATCAGGTAAGTTAACTGTAACTTGTCTATCAAAACGTCCTGGACGAAGTAAGGCTGGGTCAAGAACATCTGGACGGTTAGTAGCAGCGATAATAATTATGCCCTCATTAGCACCAAAGCCATCCATTTCGGTTAGTAATTGGTTAAGTGTTTGCTCTCTTTCATCATGTCCACCACCTAAACCAGTTCCCCTTTGACGTCCTACCGCATCGATTTCATCGATAAATATTAAACATGGCGCATTTTGTTTTGCTTGTTTAAACATATCTCTAACACGAGATGCTCCTACTCCGACGAATAACTCTACGAAATCTGAGCCACTTATATAATAGAATGGCACGTTCGCTTCCCCTGCTACGGCTTTAGCAAGTAATGTTTTACCAGTTCCTGGAGGCCCTACTAATAACACTCCTTTAGGAATCCTTGCACCTAGTCTTTGAAATTTTTTAGGATTTTTTAAGAAATCGATAAGTTCACTTACCTCTTCTTTTTCTTCTTTTAATCCCGCTACATCTGTAAATTTAACTTTACCACCATCATTGCTAAGTCTTGCTCTACTTCTTCCAAAATCCATTGACTTATTATTACCAGCTGCCATCTTCATAAATAAGAAGTAAGTTAAAACACCTAATAATACCAAAGGTAATATATTGCTAATAATTAATAATATTGCACTAGTTCCCGGATCTTTATTAACTTCATATTCTTTAATATTATTATCTTTAACATAAGTAGTAATAGTATCTACATCTTCTGGTATAACTTTAGCACTAAAAGATTCTGTTTCTTTATAATCTTTTAATTTACCTTCCACATAATAAATACTATCATTACTCTTGGGAGTAATAGTAATCTCCGTAACATTTTTATCTTTTATTTCTTTATATAATTCCCCAGTTGTTAGTTCATGTACTTCATAAAATGTCATATTATAAAAATATAATGTTCCAAGTACCACAATTAATAAAACAAAATAGGGAAATATATTTTTAACTTTTTTATTCATAATCTTTTTCCTTTCTTAAGTGTACTTTAATTATTATATCACATTTTTCGTAATTGTCTTCACAAAGTTGTGATTTTTTAATACCTGGTATCCAAATGATTTCACCAGTACTATCTACCACTAATGGAATAGCATCTCTCCTACCTAATGGTACCTTTTCATCTATTAATATATCTTTAATTTTTTTATGTCCTACCATATTCTTAACTTGCATCTTATCTTTAGCTTGTCTATTTCTTACATATAAAGGTAGTTTAACATTCTTACTTGATAATCCTATACAATAATTAGTATGATTATCACTACTCTTAATATACTTAAAATTATAATTATTAATACTTAAATTATCTACTAATTCTTCCCTAAAACTATCGTATTCTTCATTCTTAAAATATAACTTATTATATTCTCTTACTAATACTTTACCCAGTGGTAAATTAATTTTCTTATTAGGTTTATTATTTATTTTTAAATCCATAATACTATCTAATAACTTATCACTTAATACTTCTTCATTTTGATAGTTTCTTCTTAAATATTCTAATATTAATTCTTTTTGTAAAAACTCTTTTTCTTTATTTAACTTATCGATATAAATAACATTATTACTTACAACTATTCCATACTGTTCTTTTACAATACCAGCAATATACTCATTTGCTTCATATATCTTTTTACTAAAACTACTAATATGTTTATAAAAATTTTTATTTTCTTTTTCTAACATTGGTAACACATGATGTCTAATTCTATTTCTGGTATAGTGGTCTTCTTCATTAGTATAATCATTTCTATAAGGAATATTATTTTTATCTACAAACTCTTTAATTTCTGCCTTAGTTAAATTAATTAATGGTCTTATAATCGTATAATCATCTTGGCGACTTTCTCTTTGAAATCCACTATAACCTTTTAAAGTCGCCCCTCTAACAATCCGCATTAACACGGTTTCTGCTAAGTCTGTTGCATGATGCGCCGTCATTATTACTTTAGCATCATACTTTTTTAACACTCTTTCATAAAAGTTATATCTTTCTTTATGAGCATAACTATGAAAATTTGTTTTTTCCTTATGCGGTAAAATAAAGTACTCAAATAAACAATTATGTCTCAAAGCATAATCTTTAACAAACTCCGCTTCTTCCTTACTTTCTTCTCTCTTTTGATGATTAACATGACATACGATAATCTCGTTTTTATATTTATCTTTTAACTCACACAATAAAAAAAGCAAGGCCATGGAATCAGGACCCCCTGAACAAGCTATGACA
>CANRME010000027.1 GCA_947631655.1 uncultured Bacilli bacterium
TTTGGAGCTATTTCACTTTTAAAACTACTCATTATGACATCACCGTCCCAAAATGTGTTGATGATCCCCCATTTAAGAAGTTATCTAAAATCATCCGTAAATCGGAATTAGATACTTGCATAGAATTAATTCCTGCATTAGCTAAGTTAGCCATTAAATTGTGTAATCTTTTTTGAATTATTTCTAATTTTTTCTCTTTAAATAGAATAAAATACTCAGTATCGACAACGTTATATTCTGCTCCCATAAACGCATTAGCTTTGTTAATATCTTGCATGATAATTTTTCTCGCCGCAGCAGTTTTAGCTTTGTTATAACTTACTTGTAAATGTCCTAAGTAAGCGTTAATATCAACGGGACGATCTGCTACTACTAACCAAAATTCGTAATCAATAATATTATAGAAATTACGGAGATTAAATAAGACATTATCCCTTTCTTGATTATCTAAAATGAAAATATTTTTAGGAATAATTTTAATTCCTGTGACATAATAACCATTCTCTAACTGTATCATTCCATTTAGAATATTTTTAATAGGAAGCCAGTCCTCAGTAAATTTACTTCCTCCTTTACTGCTCTCTATGAACATCGCGTATACACCAACCTTTCCAATAATACCTCTTTCTATTCGTGAAGAACTTATATATATTACCAATTAACGTCATAACATTATGATAATATGGTACTGGCATAACCAGAAATCCCGTAATTAAAGCTGGAGTTAACATTATGGCCATTTCGGTTATGGTATTCGTTTTAATTAAGAATAACATTGCTAAGGTAAAAGTACACCCTACTCCAAAGATAATTAAATCTAAGGGCGTAAAGAAACCTAATATTAACATTGACTTTTTAGAATTTGCTGGTATTAAATATGTATCATTCACTATATATCACCCTTTCTATTTTTTACTATCTCCCTTATCTCCACCGGCATCTGGTTTAGAACCACCACCTAAATCAAGTTTATTATCTTTAATAGCTGCTTTTAAGACATCAGCCATTCTCTTATTGCCTTCTCTTTCATCAGCATCTTTCATATAAGTTTTAGCAGCATCATATTTTTGGTAACGCGGATCATGACGATATGCGTCAATAACTTCTTTTCTCGTTGGATCTGCTATTCCTAAATCTTCAGCTAATTGAAGTTTAAATTCATCGGAAGCTGCTTTTTCCCTTCCACTTTCATTAAACATTTTAGAAGCAATAGCGACATTATTAGCATCATTATCATAAGCATAGCCTGTCATATCGGTTAGAGCTTGTCTAGTCAAATCTTCATCACTTATATTTTTACCTTGTTGTTCATATTCGTCTTTTAAATAATTTTTATAATTTACAAAATCACTACTATTTACCATATTTTTGACATAATCACTATCTCTTAAACGATTTTTAATATAATCATTTTTAGCTTCACCACTATCCATATATTTTTTTAATGCAGAATTTATATAATCTGTCATTGCTTGAGCAGTTTTAGGGTCTTTTAATGGTTCCTCAAGTTGTTTATTTATACGATTCATAAAACTTTGAATAAAGTCATCACTATTTTCAACATTAGAAATAACTGCTTGATGGTATTTTTTTGCAGCATCATTAGCATCTTTGACTTGTCTTTTAGACCATCTCTCATAGTTACCCCAAATAGTATCGGCTCCTTCTTCACCGCTAATTCGGTGATATGCGGCATCTCTTTGAGCTCCAAATTGATTACCACCTTTAGCTGCTCCAGCAATAGCTCCAGTTCTTACAGCACTGCCAACATTTCCACCATGTCTTAGGGCAGCCCAAGCTCCTCCTAAACCACCAGTTATACCACCGCCAATGAATCCTTGAGCTTTATCCATTGTAGTAGCAATAGGTTTGCCAATTAAAGCAGCTTCTCTTATTTGATCTTTGATACCAAGTTTTAAAGAACCAGACTTAATTCCTACCATATCAGTAATAAATTCGGGAGCTTTTTTAGCAAAGATTAAGAATCCAATAATTAATAATACCTTAGCTAACAACAGAACAAAGAAACCGGCATCAGAACTTCCAAATAAAATATCATCTATTTTAGTAACACTCATTTGAATCATAAGAATAGCAAAGAATATAACTATCAACCTTATAAATACTTCAGCAAAAGTACTTAAAGTCCCTTTTAACCAATTATCAAATATTTTTTGACCTTGGGGAACTATTCTAGCTAAAATAGGTATTGGTGATATTAATTGATAATAAGCAAGTTTAATAGCCCTTACGGCAAGGCCGATGCTAAAGGTTAATAATAAATAACAAGTTAATACACCACATGCTAGTGATACTCCCATAGAATAATTAACTTTATTTTCAGGACTAGCATCAGAACTAGTATTTTTGACAAATTTATCAAATACAGAAAAATCACCAGTATCTTTAACATCTTCATAAGCTTGACATAAAGAGTACCCATTGTCATCTTCAGATTTAATATTTATACCATAAAAATCATCATTATTACCAGTAAAAAAGCTACTAAAAACATTAACAGCCATATAATTACCGACTTTTTGTAATCCTTCTTTACCAGTTAAATTTTCGGTGCCTTTTGATTCCCCAGTATTACAGTCAATTCGGGTTCCCCCTAAGGCGCCGCCATTTAAAATAATATTGGAAATAACTTGGCCATCTAATATTTTATCTTGAGCTTCGTAAGCAAAGTTAAATAAAATAGGAACTACTCCAAGTAAAACAATACTTATTAAAATATTTTTTATAACCTTTATCGGAGAATTTTTCCCTTTAGACAAATCATCGGGATTTACTAAAGATTGTAATAAAGAAAAAGCAATTAAAAATAAAGCTACTACTCCGACAATTATATATACTCTGTCTGCTATGGTTCTAAAATCAGCAGTTGTAAAAATAGTAAATTTAGCTAAATAAACAAATACTTGATAGATATAAATTACAAAAGAATAGACGATTCGATCTAATAATAACATTAAAGAAACAAAAGCATTTCTAATTCCAAATGGATCCCACATGAATAGCATTTTTATCACCTATCCTATTCCGCAAGTATCGTATAAGCCGATAGCATTAAATACGAAATCTATTAATACTGGAATAAAGAAAATTATAATACCGATAATAACTCTTTTTATAGTAACATTTAAGGCTTTTTTAAGCTCATCGCCACCTTTAGCTATAGCTTGAGTGAATGTTACAATAGTAAGAACTAATACTAAAATAACATCAGCAAATTTAATAATATCGAAAACATCTTGAAGAAGATCTACTACATCACTAGTTAAAATAGCTTCGCAATCATTTTCTGTATTTTGACTATTTCCTGAAGGTTGAGTACTACTTTCTGCTGAATTATTGGTACAGGTAATTGTATAATTATAAACATCGCCAAAAATGGCACCATCTTTACAAGTAATATTAACGGTAGTTGAATGTGTACATTTATATTGATAGTTTGTTCCTAGTCTTTCTCCATCAACAGTACGACAAGAACCTTTAAAAGAATAAGTTTCTCCTAATGGTACTTGTTCTTCAACTGTATAAGTTTTAGCTCTACTATTTATATTAAATATAAAAATACATAATAAAGTAAAGGTAATTAAGAAAAAATTATTTATTTTTTTTTGCTTATTCATCTTTTTCACCTCATACTAAAGGAATTATATCATAAAAATAAAGATAATTAAATAATTATCTTCATTTTTTTAAACTTTTTAATTATTTTAGTTTAATTTTGATTAGGATTATTTAAGGTTAGTTTTAAACCTTGTCCATCATCTGGTACAATAGGAATTTCAAATTCAGTTGTTGGAGCAGGAGATGGAGGTAGAAGAACAACGTCTTCATCGTCTTCAGAAGCAACATCTGAATCAAAATCATAAAATGGTCTTTCTCCTTGAGAAGGAAGATCTAATGGTTCTAAAGCAGATTGAGGAACAGGTGATTCGCTTTCTTTAGATCCATTTAAAATAGCAAGTAATTCATTGAAGTAATCGTCATCTTCAGGATCTACTTTTACATCTTCGGCTGCACTTTGAGCTTGACGAGCTTGTTCTTCCATCTCGGCATCATATTCAGCAAAAACATCTTGAGCGATTTTAGTTATTTGTGAATTTTCAGCCGTATCTTTAGTTGGAGCAGCTAAATCATCAACACTTATAACTTTAAATCCAATCATTGTATCACTTGGAGTAGGAGTTACAACTGGTACTTCTAATTCAAGTGAATCAGTATCTTCATCAGTGTCAGCAGCAAATTCTTGAGTAGGTTCTTCTACTTCTTTAGAAACTACAGGAGTTTCTTCTTCAGGTAATTCACCTAAAATATATTCATCCATATCTTTTATAGTTTCTCTAAATATTAATTCAAAATCCTCTTCATCAATTGATACTTTAGCTTGGCATAATTCCGTGGCTTTTTTTAGAATAGAAGGGTCTGCAATACAATTTATGGCACTACAGTTATTTAAGAAGGAAATAAAGTTTTTTAAAGCTCTTGGAACTAAAGCACTAGGTTTTTCTAAACTAATACCATTTTCTTTAGCTAATTTATACATATTTTGAGGATTAGAATTGGTAACTTTAGCTAAGTCATCTAAAATTATCTTAATACGTTTTTTATATGCTTCTTCTAATTCTTTAATATTATTTTTATATAGATTTTTTAACTCTTCAATATTGTAATCTAGAATAAAATCTAAATCAATTTTGATATTCCACATTTTAAATAAATCTAAGTAACTAGCTAATTGAATATTGAAGTTATCAATTAATTCACTACCATTAGTTAATAATTCAATATCGTGTTTATTTTTTCTTTCATTAATTAATTGTTCACGTTGTAATTCTAATTTTGCTTTTTGCGCTTCTAAGTCTTTTAAATCACCACGATTAGATAATTTAGCAGCAACCCGAGAAATAAATCCAGATTCTTTAGGAACTATTTTTTCAATATCAGATGTTAACTCATTAATTTTAGGAGTAATTTCACTACCTAATAAATTATCAATCTCGGCAATTCTTTTTTCTAATTCCATACGGTTTTTTAAATAAATATTTATATCAGGATTTTTAAAACTTTCTAGTAAAGATAAGAATTGGTCTTGAGAATTTACATAACTTGAATAATCAGAAATAAAGTCAGCAAAATCTCCTAAAGCATATTCATATTTATCTTGAGGTAAATGCATAATACCATCTGTACCTAAAGATTGTGATAAATTAGAACTTTCAATAATTCTTTCATTCCATTTATCATCATTAAGATTTTCTGGAATAATGAATTTTTCTAGATATTCTCTTCTCTCTTCATCAGATGAATTCATTGATGGAATATCTCTTCTTCTATTCATTAAAAGAGCATCTTTACGTGATTTTATATTTTGTAATTTTTGGTATTCTTCATCTAAATCAAATAAAACATTAGCAGCATTTTTTAATTTATCATAACTATTATTCTTTACTAAACGATTACCCGCTAGTTCATGAGATTTGAAACTGTCAATTATGCAATCTTCTAAACCTGTATCTTTTAATAAGAATCTAGTTACAATATCTACTTCAATACGAGCATCAGTAAAGAATCCACCTTTTTCTTCGGCTTCTTTAGTAGCTGCAACTCCATAAGCATAAGTATAAGCTGCACGATAAAGAGCAGAATCAGCTTTTACTAAAGACTTAATTTTATCTCTTAAATATCCTTGGAAAACACTTAACATAACGTCAGTTCCTAAATGTTTAATAACTGGTCTTTGTTTTTCCATTCTCTTAACTACTGTTTCTAAACCATTAGCAATTATAGGATAAGAATCACGATAATTTCTGTAATCTTCATTATCATTTTTAATTTCTTTTAAATTTTTAATTAAATCACTAATCATGCCGTTAGTAGCTAATTCGACATATGGTTCATATTGAGTATTATCTTTTAAGATATATAAAACTTCTTCTAAGTCTTCAATAGATGTGAATTTAGCAATACCATTTTCATTACATAACTTATCAATGCATTCTTTTAAGTCTTTCTTATATTGTTTGTCTATTTCTTTTTGATTTTTTTCAATTTTGTCAGCGATTCGTTTAACATATTCTACTAATTTAGATGATGTTGTTGTTCCAACAGCAGTATATAAAGCTCCTGTTTTTAGATTATTCATAATAGCTAGTAATAAATCAATATCTTTTACTAATTGAGAAGAAAAGCTCACTTCACCATTTATTTCAGTTGTAGCATCCCCTTTTAAATCTTCTTCAATTAATTCTTTAGTATCTTTTAAACTTTCTTCAGTTTCAACGAATTTTGAAAATCTCTTCATAATAGACCAACTCCCTTCAAATAAACGTTTCGAGACGTTATATTAGCACTATTAGTTTATTTTGTCAATAAAAAACTTCTAAAAACTTTAGAAGTTCCTTAATTTTATAAATTTTTGATTTTTTTATTGATGGCAGCCGGTACCATTTGGATTACTTATACAAGCTGCACAAATATTATAATCATCTTTAACAGCTGCAAAGTCGTCAACTATACTAAATATAAATCCAACTAAGGTAGGAATAAAGAAAATAACTACAGCTGCAACAGCTCTGAAAGCTAAATGCGAAATAGCTTTTTTAACATCGTCTTCCTTACTTCCAACAACAGCTTTTCCTAAATCAATCATACCAAAGATAATTAAAAGAATAGGAATAACTATTTTAAATATTAATAATATTTGACCAACTAATTTCCAAATTGAATAAGTTCCACCACAAAAACTTGCTAATAACATATATAATACATCTCCTTTTTCTACTTCATATTTTACTTAGTATTTGGAAACTTGTCAACATAATTTACAAAATTAACGTCAATAATCCTCACTTATTAGCTTACTTAAAGGCATAATATTTAAGTTTTGACTACGTATTTGTTGAATTAAGATAGCTAAGTCTTCGCTTCTTGTATTAGTACTTACCAAGATAATATCGCCACTAGTTATACTATTTTTAATAGTAATTAGGTTATTCTTGCTTAAATTATGGGTTACTTGAACTAAATATTTATAATTAGAACAGTAGGAGTTTTTTAAACAAATATTAGTATTAGAATTATTTTTATCAAGAAGTTTATCTAAGGTTTTATAATTATCTTCCTCTTCATAGTTTATCATTTCATATTTATTATTTTCAGAATAATTACTAAGAGTGGTTAAAACACTAAAAGGAATATTGTTAGTAGTTAAATATTTTATTAAGTCTTTATTGTATTCTAGGACTAGAGATATGGCTTGTTTACTCGGATTTCCTTTAATAATAGTTTTATCTAAATTATCTTTTAAACTGATTTCAGGTAAAATACTTTTATAAATTAAGAATGATTCACTAAAAGACCCCGCTTTTTTCATGTTCATTAAACTTTTTATTTCGTCCAGTTCACTACCATTTAACCCAGGAATGATTGTATCATCTTTGATAATGGCATTGACATAATTAGTTTTATTGTCACTATAGGTTCTAATCTGTTCTAATAAAGGGTCTTTACTTTGCGCTAATATGGCAATTTTCTCGGTAAAATAGAAACTAAAAATCATAAAAGAAATCAAACCAAGATAAGAAAATATTTTTTTCATACATTCACCTATTTAAAATGTATGAACATGTATAAAAAAAGATAACCCAATTTCTTGGATTACCCTATTCTTGTTTTGATAAGTTCAATTCCTCTATGAGGATCTTCTAATAAAATTTTATAAATCATCTTGTCTTTTTTAAGTTCTTCTAAGAAAAGCATTTCTTCCTTAGTTATTGGATAATTGTCAACATGTTCTTGTTTCATAAATACTTTGGCTTTTACTTCACTACCGATTAAATAATCAGCACTAACATTAAATATTCCTATAAAATCAAGAATGGTTTCCAAAGAAGGGCTTCTTTGTTCCTTTTCATATAAACAAATCTCAGACTTTTTAAGTCCAACCATTGCTCCTAATTCTTCTTGAGTTAAACCTTTTTCTCTTCTTAAACTTCTTAATCTGTCTCCTTTTAGCATAACTTCCTCCTTTAAATATAATTTAATTATAAGTAATAATTTCCTTTTTGGGTACTTTATTTGTTATATGCAAATAAAAATATTGCATTTTAGGTAAATTTGTAATAAGATTTAAATGGTGGTACGCTATGAGCAAATTATCTAAAAAATTATATAATCCAGAGTTAGATAATAATAAACTAAGAAATATTCGAATGAGATATAATTTAACTTGTGAAGATATGGCTAATATTTTAGGTATTAGTAAAACCTATTATTTCCAATTAGAGAACCAAAGAAGACGTTTGTATTACCATCTGGCGGTGAGAATTGCACGTATTTTTAATAAACGCCCCGACGATATATTCTATGATGATTATAAAATTATGAAGTAGAATTCTCTTCGTCTTTAGGATTACTGTGAGTTAGAAAGGTTACTTTTTCAGCAACAACGCTGGTTGAACTTCTTTTTTCACCTTTTTGGTTTTCATACAATTCAACCTGCAATCGGCCTTTTACACCAACAACATCACCTTTTTTACAATATTCACTGGTATTATGAGCGATTCCTTCCCATAAGGTACACCTTATGAAATCAGTATCGTATAAGCCTTCGGCGTTTTTAAAAGAACGTCCGACGGCCAAGGTGATGGTGGAAACTCTTTTACCATTACCTGCTACACTTACTTTAGGATCGTCAGTTAAACGACCTACTAAAATAACTTGATTTAACATTTTTCCTCCTTTCATTTAAGAGCATATACTGTTCTTTTAAAATAAGCAAATTGCAGATTTTGCGGTTTTGGGCTCCAATTTAAAAAATTGGCATTTCCCATACTTCTGGGAAAAAATAGGATTTTAAAAATTTTTAAAATATGGTTTTTCCTAAGGTTATACCTAGGCTTTTGAAATATTTTTAAACACTCTAAAAACGAAATGCAGATTTGGGGCGTTTTTTAAGAAAATGGCCTCCAATTTTAAAAATTGGTAAAATTTAATTTTTTTATTATTTTTTTTGTGCTATAATGATTATAATAGGAGGAATAAGATATGCCTTATAACGATGTATACTTTAAAAACTTAGTAAAAGACTATCCAAATATCCAAGGTTTAAAGGTTTTAAATAATGTTTTAACTTATGGAAATAACTCTATTCCTCTAGGAAATTTCCAAATTGCTTCACTATTTTACGAATATGGGGATTTAAAAGAAGATTTAACTAATTTAACAGCCAGGGATTTATTTACAATTATTTATATTCATGTAATGTACTCTAAAGACAGTGAAAAAATTCTTAATAATTTTAAAATTGTTTCTAAAAAAGAAGAAGAACAAGCTTTAATTAAATATTATCAAGATTATTTATATTATTTATTAAGATATAAAGATTATTTAACAAGTGGTTTAAGAAATGTTTTAAACGTAATTGAACATAAAGTAATAAATTCGGAATACAAAAGTTATCATACAACCGAAGAATTAGATTTTAATAGTAAGTTTTATGAAATTCAAAATATAGCTTTAGAAGATATAAGAGTTTGGCAAGAAAAAAAACAAAAGTCAAATAAACTTTTGCGAACAAGAGATAATACCAAAGTAGTAGCTGGTTATGTAAATGCCTTTACTGTACTTCTTACTGTTTTATTCTTTGGTATTATTGCTTCTGTTTCTTTATTAATTTTATTAAAGTAGTTATTTATCTTCAATAATTAGTTTAATCGCGGTTTTTTGCTCTCCGTTGATAGTTATATCGTTAAAAGCGGGGATTACCACTAAGTTTTTACCAGATGGTGCTAGAAATCCTCTTGCAATAGCAATAGCTTTAATAGCTTGATTTAAAGAACCTGCCCCAATAGTTTGGAGTTCTACACTTCCCTCTTCTCGATAGATATTCGCAATAGCTCCCGCTACTTTACTAGGATTTGATTTTGATGATACTTTTAATATTTCCATAAAAAAATTCCTTTCTGTTATATTAAAATATATGAAGGAATTTTTTACTTTATTAATCAAAATTCTTTTCTTTTTCCCATCTTGCATAGATACCACAAGGAAGATACAGATTAGAGTTTTCGATTTTTATACCTAATTCATCGGTCGAAATAAACCCAGGATATTTTTGATTAACCGTTAATTCTAAAACATTATGCAAAACCGTTTGGGAAAGTCCTGTCGTATAAGCATTAATTAAGAATAATACTGGGTCATCACTTAAAAGTTCACTACATAAATTAACTAAATTATATAAGTCTTTTTCAATGGACCAAACTTCATTTTTACTACCTCTTCCAAAAGATGGTGGGTCCATCAAAATAATATCGTATTTATTACCACGTCTTATTTCTCTTTTAACAAATTTTAAACAATCGTCTACTAAAAATCTTATCGGTTTATCTTCTAAATGATTAACTTTAACATTTTCTTTCGCCCAATCAATCATTCCTTTAGAAGAATCGACGTGCGTTACACTTGCGCCCTCTTTTAAAGCGGCGATAGAAGCCCCACCGGTATAAGCAAATAAATTTAGAACTTTTAATTTTCTATTACTTGTTTTTATCTTACTTCTAATCAAATTCCAGTTATAAGCTTGTTCCGGAAATAAACCAGTATGTTTAAACCCCATTCTTTTTAGATTAAAAGTTAAGTCTTGGTAATGAATTAAAAAACTTTCTTTAGCTCTACTTGTATGACACGTCCATTCGCCACCCCCACTGCTACTTCTTTTATAAGTAGCATCAACTTTGTTTTGTAATTTTATAAAATTTTCATCTTCCCAAATAATTTCAGGGTCAGGACGTCTTAAAATTACCCCATTCCAGTCTTCAATTTTTTCACCATTACTAGCACTTAATATCTTATATTCTTTAAAATCTCTCACTGTTTTCATAAAACCCACCTACTTTATATTATCATTTATTTCATCGACTAATTTAAAATCTTTACTGGTTGGTCCAATAATTGTAATATTTTCTTTTTGATACTTTAATTTATCAATTATTTCATATATTGCGTTAACCCTGGAAGTACCAGTGCCATTTATTATATAATAATATGGTTTATTAGTTAAGTCTTTTTCATTTATTTTAAGAGTAGGATATTTTTCTTCTAAAATATTCGGAATAGTAAGCATCCTATTTTTATTATCACTATCTATCATAATTTGATATATAGGATAATTATCAATAGTTTTATCAATAGTATCTTCCGAAGCATTTACAAATAAGTTATTTTTTATATTAGAAAAAACATGGTCTTTACCATTTAAATAATAATTAATATCATGAGATACAAAATACTTAACTAACTCTTTTAACATGTCTTTATCTAAAGGGGAATCAATTAATATTTCATTAGTTAAATAATTTTTAGTATAAGAACCATTATTACAAATTATATAAGGTGCAGTATTTAAGTTTTTACTTAGTATTTCACAAAATTTAGCATTATAATTACTCATTAAGATTACATAGTTATCTTCTGTTGTTTTTTTAATTAATTCATCTAAGTCTTTATTTACTGTATCATAATCGATAAAGAATAATTTTTTCATTAATACCACCAAATTTAGTATAACTTAAGTATGAAAAAAACACCACTGAATAAAGTGATGTTATTGTATATATTTTGTAAATCTTTTTATTATGCAGTTAATATATATGGTTCTTCATTCGTTCCTTTCCCATCTATAATTCGAACATTAGACGTTAGATATAAGGATGGGCGTACAGGGCGCGAATACATTGTGTTATCGTGGTACACAGGGCCGTAGATGTCCACACCGAACACAAGGCCGGGGAAGTAGGCATTCGGCGTAAGTGACCATGGATAATCTTTACTTTGCAACCAATCATTTTCAACACATTCTGTGTTATATGGAGCTTCCTTCCAATTTGTTGTTAAAGATTTTGCTAAACATGCATTTCTGTCTGTAGTACTTCCTCCACCTGTGGCATATCCATAATCACTTGGATACATTAATCCGATATATCCATTCCATATACTTGGTTGTGAATTATATGTTCCACTTCCTCTTTCATATTCATACCACTGACTTGTTAATACACCATTGTATTCACTCGATCCTCCAATATTCCAAGTTACTTCTTCTATCATATTCAATGTTAATGGAGATATAGATTTATAAGATGGATTAGCAGTATTAGGTCGACTAGAAGAGCCAATATATTCGTCAGTTGTTATCCAAGTGCTATCTTCATTATTTAAATATGGAACATTTAATCCCTTTTGCAAACTTGCGTTATACCAGTTATTTTTACCTGCACTATCCCATGCAATACTTCCTATACTATCTGCTCTTATTATTTTTACTAAATCTTCACTTGTTCCTCCAGGTTTTTGTATATCTTTAAATAATCCGATAATCCGCCATTTCTCACAGGTGTCTTCTGTTGGTTCTTCATAATTATCACAATTAAACCATATGTAGTTATTTGGTTCTGCTCCTACATACCTTAAATTACCATAATCATCATATAATGTATCTTCACTTGTTATCATTGTATTATAAAAATTATTTTTTAATGGTTCTTCATATTCATATAATTTTACATCTGTTTCACTATCTACTTCTATTTTGAATTTTACTTTTTTATTAGCATTATCATTTTGATTACTTTCATCTTTTTTAAAGTTTAAAGTTAAGGTATAATTGTCTATTCCTTTTTCTTTTATTTCATTTTCTATTACTATATACCCATCTTCATAGGGTAATACTTTTTCTGGTTGTTGCTCTCCATTCTTAGTAAGTGTATAAACTAAATCTTTTTTATCTTTGAAATCATTTGCATCTACTTTTATCTTTATATTATATTTAGTATCTAAATTACCAGTATTTTCTACTTTAAATTGTTTAGTTAATGTATCTCCTGGTATAGCATTATTTAAAGTTACAATATTAGAATCAGTATAAGTTATTTTCATAGTACCTGCTGTTACTGTCATTTCTTCTGCTTTATCATTACCAACTATATTAGCAGTAAAGTAAGCATAAGAAACAGATATAATACATAATAAGTTTATACTTACTACTGATATTAATAATATTAAAGATTTTTTATCAAATAATTTCATATATACACAATCCTACCTTAT
>CANRME010000028.1 GCA_947631655.1 uncultured Bacilli bacterium
GTCTTTTTTACTTTACTAGGACTTTTAGTAGTATTTTTATTTTTCGTATTTAAAGATTTTGGTGTAGTTTTTTTATTCGTGCTTTTCTTTTTCGTTTTCTTACTACTTTGCGACTTAGACTTAGCCATAATCTCACCTTTCTTCTTTGCAAGATATATTTTAATATAAAGTAGTTAAATTATCAAGCATTAACTAGATTAATCTTCACTATTTCACTATGTCCTGCTGTCCTAATAGGAATATTCCATACTCCTAATCCGGAAGAAACAATCATTTTTGAGTCATTATACTTATACATGCCATATTTTAAGAAGAAATTACCCGGAAACAACTGTCCATTATGCGTATGCCCGGTTAATTGCAAATCTATCATCTCATTTTTTAAATCTTTAATATAAGGTTCATGCTCTAATAAGATAATTGGCTTACTATCATCTAAATTACTAATTAATTCTCGATAATCTTTCCTATCATTTCTTCTGACATCTAATCTTCCTACTAAATAATAATTATTATCTATTAAAGTACTCTCATCTTCTAGTATATTAATATTTGTTCCTTTAAATAACTCTTTTTCTTTAGAATTTAGTAAATCATGATTCCCTTCTATCATATAAATATCCACATCTAAATTATTTAGTTTTTCAATTGTTTTTTTCTTTATTTCTAAAGAAGTATACTCATCAAATAAGTCTCCCCCAATTATTAAAATATTTGGTTTAATCTCCTTTACTTCTTTTTCTAAAAAATCCAGTTCATACTCAAAGTTTATCGTTCCCATATGTAAATCACTTGCAAAAACTATAGTGGTCTCTCTTTGTAAAGGTTTTATCGTTTCAATAGTATATTCTTCTACTTGTAAATCATAAGCATTATAATACCCATAAATACTTAATAATAAAGCCATAACAATAACTAATAAACCTCTAGCATAAATTCCCTTAAATATCTTTAACTTATCTTTAAATATTAAAACCAATATATCTTTTATAATAAAGAAAACTAATGCATGAATTAAAACCGCTAAAAAGAAAGAATGGGTTATAAAAGATGCAATCGGTAACGCCATAATAAAACCCCAATAAAGATATTTATTTTTTATTTTAATTAATTTTTTTAAATTTTTTCCAATAATTATACTACCAATAATATAACCTATTAAAAACGGCCATACCCACACATAATAGTTCATTATACCCTCCTATATAAAAAAGCGTTTACTTACGCTTTACTCTATTACATCAACTATATAAGGGTCATCAATAGTTCCACTACCACTTACGGTTGTTGAAACACTCAAATTGATAACTGGTCTTATTCCTCTTACTTCATTTACTGGTGCATTATTAAATGCCCCATTATCCAAAATAATTCCCACATAACTTTTACCATTATAGAAATCAATTGGAGACATCGTCATAAAACTACTACCTTTATATAAATAATAACTATCATTTGGTTTATTTAAACTAGCCCCTGCTAAATAAGTTTCCGAAGACGTAATTAAACCAATTTTTTCACGATAATTTCCTCCGTAATCTTTTTCCGTATTACCACATTTCAAAGTAGGAGTAAATCTTAAAAATAAGTTTTCATATTCTAAATAGTTAATTCTTGTTCCCTCAGTGTTAGCAACATTACTATTATTACAGAAATTCTCTGTCGTAATATATTTATCTAAATCTTTATTTTTAATATTTTCTAAATACCAATTATCCAAAATTGTTTTAACATTACTACTTATTTCTTCTTCGCCATTATGATACGTATACCCACTATATTTTTCTAAATTAAATTCACTATTATAAGTATTATTATCAATACTATCATCTAATATCATTCTTACGGAACCATTACCATTAATTCTTATAATTCGCCATAATTTATCCCCAAAAGAAACATAGTTATTTTGGACATTTCCCCGGTAATAATAACTAACACCCTCATCATCATTCATATAATGTAAGCCCGTATCTAAAGTCTCTTCATTTTCAAAGTTTACTTCTTCTTTACTATTAATAGCATCTATTCCCTCTTTAGCAAGTAACACTTCTTTAAATATTGGCTTAATAATGGTTTCCTCAGTTGTAAAATAAAATTTTCCTATAAAATCTTCTTTATTAGTAGTTAAGACCGCATCTTTACTAAGCCACATTCTAACATTTCCTCTAATAGTTTTAGAAGGACCTACTTTAAAACTCAATACTAAATTAGAAGATACACTATTATAATAACTTTTACTAGGTACTAATTCATCTAAAATCGTTGGAGCAAGCTCTATATCTCCATTAACATATATTTTTAATTTACTATTTTCAATTGTACTTCCTTCTAACGTATCAATCCGGAGCTCCACATCTTGTTCTTCTGCACAAACATTTTCTACGATAAAAGGATAAGCACTACTTCCATAACCATCATCATCGCTTATTGATAAAGGTTTATTTAAATTTATGGTATCATTATTTATAATTACTCTTAAACAATTGCTTGTAAAAGACATAACATCATCTGTATTTTGATTACTTAACCATACCCCATAACTAAAACTCATCATTAATGATAAAATTAGGAAAAAACCAATAGATATTAAACTTATTTTATAAAATTTACTCATATCTTATCTCCTATTCTTCACTATCTTTATTATAGTATACTCTATTTATTTCATTTTTACCATCTAAAAGTTGTTCTTCATTTGGTATCATGACATATAACTTACTATTTGGATAAGAATAAGTATAAGCATAATCACTTGTTCCATTTAAAACTAAATTGTTAATATTATATTGTCCCCCATCTTTAATTTCCATTTTAATAAAATTAGTAATTCTCTCTCTACTCATATTAGTTATAAAAGTATTTTCTAAAGATTTTAATAAATTACTATATTTAACTATAATACTAGGAGATAATACTTTATCTAAAACGGATTCTATAACTAATTGTTGATTTTTAGCTCTCTTAATATCGCCTTCGGCAAAAATCTTTCTTTCTCTTGCAAAAGCTAAGGCTTCTTCTCCATCTAATTTAATCTTACCTTGTTTAAATGTATATTTAACCCATTCATCTTTTGGTTCGTCATAATAGTCAGCGGTGAAAGCGGTCGGATTATCTACTTCTATTCCTCCAATCGCATCAACTATTTTTATTAAGGAGCTAAAATTAAACTTAACATAGTAATTTATTTCGATGTCTAATAAGTCTTCAATCGTTTTAACGGTCGTTTCCATCCCATAAATTCCAACATGTGCAAGTTTATCTTTCGCATTTCTCCCATACAAATCGACATAATAATCTCTTGGTATGGAAGTTAAAACTATTTCCTTAGTATTTGGATTAACTGTCACTACCATATTGACATCACTTCTAGATAAACTACCTATTGTTCCATAAGTATCTATTCCACTAACTAAAATATTAAATGATGACTTGGTAACATCGATATTCTTCGCCGTTACATCATCTTTTACTTTTAAACTAAAATTAAAGATAACTCTCGTTTGACTTTCAAAATTAATATAATGTTCTTTTAAAATATCATATTCACTATCAAGTATTAATAAAGCATCTACTTCCCCGTTTAATAAAGAAGTAGCTAAATCTTCCGTCGAAAACTCTTTATCTATTTCAAAATAACCTTCTTCTTCAAATCTATCTAACGACTTATCCGGTATAGTTTCTACTACTCCAATAGTTTTATTTTTAACATCATATATATTTTCATAATCACTATTCTTTAATACTAATAATTCATAATTTAAAACACTACTACCTACATTAGTAATACTTTCTAAAAAACCATAAGTCGTTGAAGAATAAAGTATTCCTAATATATATACAATTATTAACACAAAAGATATTAAACTACTTACAAGTCTGGTTTTCCTATTAATCATAAAATATATTAACATTCCTACAATTATAACCATTACACAAACTAAAGTTATAAAATAATCCATAGGTAATACATTTAATAAAAATATAACTCCTAATAAAATAACACTTAATATCATTAAAGTAATACACATATATTTAATAAATGGCGGCATTTTTATTTTCTTTTTTCTAGTTGACATATTAAAACTCCTATTTTTATATTTATAGTATTATTACTACACTTACTATTTAAGTATATCATTTTTAATATAATAAAAAAAGTATTAATTTAAAAAAGATGATAATTACTAATTACCATCTATAAAGTTAAGCAGCAGATAAAACCGAACGGAACGAGGTATATCGAGTAGCGGTGCCATCGTCCCAGTAAGAGTACGCAAAGATTCCTGAAAAGTGATGACCATCATAAATGCCACTACGCACGAACCAAGGTCTTGCCTCACTAGAACTCTCTCTAGGAAAGTACGAATAATCTGAATTCCATCCACCTAATGTATCATCAAGTGTTTTTAGTGTCTCTCTAGTGGCATCGCCAAAATGACCTCTTTCATGAGTTATATTACTTTCACTAAATTCATATAAATCGTAATATTTAGAATCTGGCATTGTTGTTTTACTAAATCCACTACTTGCGTAATTTGGTTCAGTTCCGTCTTTATTTTCTGTAACTCCCATTACATATTCATGCGTTCCACCAGCCATATCGTAAATTCCATACATATTTCCGGTTGTCGAAGCTTTTACTCCTCCAGTATTCCATACTTTATCTGCATCACATTTTGCTTCTGAACCATCATCTGCAGTATTCCATTGAACAAGAGCGCTTACAGATGCTCCCACACATCCAGTATGGGTACCCCCATACGTATTTTTTCCAGAATAACCTGTTCCTTGAGCAGTATTGTTTATCCATACTTCACAATTATCCTTATTCATTCCATCTATTACACAACCTGTTCCATAATTAGTATATATTCCATATTTGGAACTTGTTAAATAAGCAATCGCACCCCATTCGCTATTCTTCGCCATATGCGTATCTACTTCACTATTTTTTAAATTATATTTATTCCCTTCTTCAGTTAGTTTTTGTTCGGCATCAAACATTGTCTTTACTTGTTTTAATACCATACTTGTTTTATCAGGTAAGATTGTTATTTCTTTTATTTGGTTACTTAATCTTCCATTTGGATCCTTTGGATCACTCGGCTCAAATTTCCCTACCCAAAATCCTTCCAGCTCAGTTTCTCCAAATGTAAATGCGGGATGAGTGTACCAATTACCATTTTTAGCATTTTCACATGTTTCTTGTCCTAAAGTATTTGTTTTACATGTAACTGTTCCTGTACTTGTTTCTTCCTTTTCAAATTTTATATTTATCATTTGTTCTTCTGCTGTCTCTCCTGCTACTGCATTAAATAACTCATATTTATATCTTGGTATCCATACATACATTTGTAGTATATCCTCTTCAGTTATTTTTTCATTTGCTTTTAATGTCCCATCTTCTTTATAAAACTTGTTCCTTATTTGTTCATCTTCATTATCAATAAGTACTGCATTCCCCCAATTATGTTTATCATAATCATACCATTCTTTCTCTACATCTGCTATTAACATCTCATTTGCTTCATTAAAATATATTGGTATTAATCCTTGATATAATTCTGGTGCATTTGCTCCACTTTTATCTCGATAGTTTTTAGTAAAGTATATATTACATTTATCTTCTTTATTGGTTGTTAATGTTAATTCCCATTTCTCATAATCAAATTCCCATGTACTATTATTATCACATACTACCTTATCAAAATAATATTTACTTTTATCGGGAAATGCATCTTGTTTACTATCATCTACATAAACTGCTAATTGCATATCTTTACTATAGAATGGTTCTACTGTTGTATAAATAATTCTTTTATTATATTTTATTTGATATAAAGCATAACTACTTCCTATGGCAACAACTAATAATAAAGATATTACACCTATTATTTTTATTTTATTTTTATTTTATTTTTATTTCCTTTTTGAATTTTCTTTAATTCTTTTTCCGGATTAAAAGTTCTCATACCTATCCTCCTATACGCTAGCATAATGCTATCTTAACAAAATACTATCACAAAATGCTAGCACTATGCAAGTATTAATTACTCACAATTTAACGATATCATAGTTATAGCAAGGAGATAGCAATATGAATAAAGAAGTTATTTATGTAAGAATCGATGAAGATTTAAAAAAAGAATTAGATATGATAGCTTTAGAAGAACAAAGAAGTCTAAACAATCTAGTTGTTTACATTTTATCTAAATATTTAAAAGAATATAAAAATAAGTAATTAAAAAATCCCATTGGGATTTTTTACTATTCTTCAATACAAGCATTCACCAAAGTAATTACACTAATAAAATCGTTACTACTTAATTTTTCTATAAATTTTAAATTTCTGCTTTCATAATCCATGCTTCTAATATGTTCACATAAAACAGAACCATGTACTTTTTTAGTATCTTCTAATTTATAATGAGTAGGAAAATCTTTATTATTAGATGTTATAGGACATACTATAACTAATTTAGTATTCTGATTAAAAACATTAGTGCTTATTACTACTGCCGGTCTCTTTCCCGCTTGTTCATGACCTTTAGTAGGATTAAGGTCTAAAAATACAACATCACCTTTACGAGGGATATATTTTTTTACCATATTTCTCTCCCAACCGCTTCATCCCATGAAAAATCTTTAGCTAGATTATCACCATGATAGTTTTTAAATTTCTCTTCTAAAGATATTTTTTTCTTCCTTGAAATACTTATAATTATTTTATCATCATTTTGTTCAATATTTAACATATCATTATTTTTAATATTTAAAGATTTTAAAATGCTACTAGGTATTCTTATTCCTTCTGAATTTCCCCATTTTTGAAGTCTTACTTCCACTTTATACCATCTCCATTTAACTATAGTATATACAAAGTTTATACATATGTCAATGTTTTTATCAATTTAAAAAATCCCCTTTTAGGGGAAATTTATTAGAAACAGCAATTATTTCTTTCGTAAACATTGCTGACTTCGTTTTCTTCACAATATGTATAGCATGGCGTATAAGTATGATGATATACGTGATGATTTATAATTCTCGTATTAATAGGAACTACATGTGGTACTTCATGAACAAATTCTCTATGACAACATCTTTCTTGTGGACATTCTGTTACTGGAGGACATGCCATATCAGGACAACTCATACCCATGTCTTTATTTTTCATATCATCAAACTTGCTATCCATATCATAACAACGATTACTTCTAAACATTTTACACAACCCTTTCTATTTTATATTATGAAAGGGTTTGTTTTTGGTTAGGGAATTTAACCTATATTAATCGACAAAAAAGCGATATAAATTAAAACTTGGATGATCAAAGTATCTAATTCTTAATAAACTAGTACCTAATCCATAAGAAATATATAAGTCTTTATCATTAACTTTATAATATTCGTTATAATATTTTTTAGATCCTTCCGGCGTATAAATTGCTCCAATAAAAGGAAGTCTTACTTGCCCTCCATGGGAATGCCCCGCTAAAACTAAATTACTATTACTTTTTAATTTTAATATGGCATCTGGCTCATGAATTAAACTAATCGTATAATAATCTTCTTCATAACTTTTATAATCTGGTTTATCTTTTAAATAAGAGGGATAACCTTCTATTCTTATCGGCGTATCACCATTATAATAAATTAATTCATTCTCACTATCTAAATAAGTAAACCCACTATTTTTCATAAGTTCACTATATCCATCATTACTATAATCATGGTTCCCGGATACCGCATATTTACCTAAAGGTGCTTGTATTTTACTTAAACTTTCTTTTATTTCTTCTTTATATTTATCTGACAAATCAATACTTTCATCATATAAATCTCCAGTAAATACTACAATATTTGGTTTTAAATCATTAATTTTCTTAACTATTTCATCTAACTTTTTACTATCTACTATGGTTCCATAATGAATATCACTAAAATGAACTATCTTAAGTCCATCAAAACTTTCTGGTAGTTTATTAGTATGAATACCATATTCTTTAACAAAAATTCCTAAAGTTCCAACAAATCTAATATATAATCCCAATAAAATAATAATTATTACTAATATAATTAAAAACTTTTTTAGTCGAGGATGTTTTTTCTTTTCTTTCCCTTTATTTTTTTCTTTTACTTCTTCCATTATAATATTCCTCCTAAAAATATCATAAGTAAAGCAAAAGAATTATGAACAATATGCATACTAATTGAAGTAAATATATTATTAGTCTTATAACATACATAACTAAACATTAATCCTAAAATACTATAAGGTATAATGAATAAAACATCAGTAAAAGTATTTACATTTCCTATAATATGAGCACTTCCAAATAAAATTCCTGTAAATACTGTATATAAAACAATATTCCCTATCGCTTTTTTAAATCCCCCTCTAAAGGTAATTTCTTCCGTAATTGGCCCTAAAAGAATAATACTTGATATAGCATATAAAGGATATAATCCTATAACACTTCTATTTAATTCTTCGTTATTAGCAATATTTCCCCCATTAATACTAATTATTATAAAATTAGAAATAAACATTAAAATAAGACCTAATACATAATATTTAAACCCTGTATCTAAACATTTCTTATAATCCTTTTTAAATTTTATAAAATCTTTTTTTAATAAATCAAAATTACATATAATTAAAACACTTAATACTAAAATATCTATAATAAATAATGCTATATCTTTAACCATATTACTACTATTTATTATATATTTAGCTATTAAGCTTGAAAAAAGAATGGGCAATGTATAAAAAAGCCCAATATTTACAAATGAAATTACTATATTTTTACCCTTATTCTTCTTCTCCATTATTATTTTCTTCCTCTGTCTCTATATATCCTAATGAACTTAATCTGTCAATAACTTTCCATCTTGGAGCATTTCCCACAATTCGATTAGACACTGTTGTCTCTTCTCCATCAGTAATAAATAATGTTTGCGGAGTCGTTGGAACATTAAACTTACTATGGAAATCTTTATATTCTTGTTTACTAAACTTATAAGTATTTACAAAATAAGTTTTAAGTTTATAATCTTCTGCTACTTCTCTAAATGTTGGTTTATACATTTCACAGTATTGACAATTTGTTTTTGTTACAACAAAGATAAAGCTATCTTTATTATCCAATTTCTTTTCTAATTCTTTATATGTAAGTTCTTGAAAATATTCTGAAGATTCACTATCTTCCATACCTTTAGCTAGCATAAATAATCCTACACATACCACTGCTATTACAAGAACTACTACTATTTCTATTAATATTTGTTTTTTATTTTTCATATCATTACCACCTAACTAAAATAATACCACATTTTTCCCATAAAAAAAATAGCAAATTTGCTATTCTACTAAAAAACCACAATTTGGGCAGAAAGGCTCCGCCGTAATCTCACCACAATTTGGACATTTATTACCTAAAACTACTTTTTCTTTTTCCACTACCACTTCTTTAACAATTGGTTCCGGTTCCTTAACTGGTTCTGGTTCAGAATAAGTAGGCTTTACATCATTAAATGTAGTATTTTCATAATTTTCCAAAGCTGGTTCAATTACTGGTTCGGAAACTTTTTCCTCTATTTCTTTATCAGCTTCTCCCACTACAGGTTCCTCTTCTTCTAAACTAGGTAAAGGAATTTCTTCATTTATTTCGTTATTACTAACATCTTTATTATCATCTACAGCAGGTTCGCTAACCGACTCGCTAACTGAAACCTCTGGCGCTGAAGCTACAAAATTATTAAAAGGATCTAACTCACTAGTTTTAGCATTACTAGGACTAACTTCCGTATTTCCTATAGTTGGAGCATCCTTTGTTTTAAAGAAATCAAAAATACTTCTTCCTTTTTTATTATTTTCAGATTTTTGTTCTGGAGTGTTTTCTGGTACAGAAGGGGTTTCAACTACTTCTGGTGTACCTTCTTTTATTTCTTCATCTAATCCTTCAGGTATTTTAACTTCCACTGGTTCACTAACAACATTCTCTACTGGAGTATTTACTTCTTTTATTGATTTTTCTAGTAAAGAAGATTCATTAGCTTGTCCATTTATTGGAATTTCTTCTTTTAAAGGTTCTGGACTACTTTCTTCTAAAGTCGGTAATGGATTTTCATTAGTATTAGTCTCAGCTAGTACAGGTTCAACTGATTGTTCCATTTGATTTTCTACTGGAGCAATCTCTTCTTTAACCTCCGGAACATCTAAAACTGGTGGAACCTCAGTACTAACTTCATTATTATTTTCAGCACTGCTTCCTCCAAAAAAATCATTTTTAATTTCATTTACAGAGTTATCTTCCCTTACTGGAGTAAAAGAATAATTATTATTTCCATTTTCCATAAAAAACACCCTCTATTCTTAATATTAGTTTATCAAAATATTTCTTATTTTGCAAGCCAATCTACATCATCTATAATAGTTATTACTTTTTTACTAATAGGATGCTTAAATTCTATAAAATAAGCATGAAGCATTAACCTACTAGCTTTCATTTCACTATCATATTTTTTATCACCAATTATGGGATGTCCTATATAAGCCAGATGAGCTCTAATCTGATTTTTTCTACCAGTTACTAAAGTAATTATTAATTCAGTTTTATCTTTATAAATTCTTTTAACCTCATACAAAGTCTTAGCATATTTACCTTTGTCTTTAGTTACATAAACATAATGATTTTTATCTTCATAAAGATAAGTCTCTATCTCACCATTTTTATTAATATTTCCTTCTACTAATGCTAAATATTTTCTTGTCACTTTATCCCATTCTTCTTGTAATATCTTTTTTACTTTTTCCGATTTAGCAAATAAAACAATTCCCGATGTATCTTTATCAAGTCTATGAACAATAAACACCTTTTCGTGTTTCCTATGTAAATAATCATATACTTCACTATATAAATTTCTACTACCTTTATTATCTTTAATAGTTAATAATTTAGCTGGTTTTGAAACAACGATTAACTCTTTATCTTCGTATAGTATTTTTAATTTTTTCATATAACTCACTAATAATAGTTTATCAAAATTATAATTTTCTTTCTACATCAATCCAATTAAAAACTGGTAAATATCTTATATTTACACAATTTTTACAAATGCATTATTAAGCTAATACATAAGGATTATCATATGATCCATCACCTGAAGTTATTTTAGTATCGTGAGTTATATAAAGGGTAGGACGTACACTAAGAGTAGAACATGCAACGTCATTGGCAGTAGTTCCAAAGTTCGCAACAGTAAAGACAACAGATGGAGAATTATTATACGACATAAGTGTCCATTGGTGATTAACACTATCAAGTAACCAGCTATTTTTGGCACAATTAGTCTTATATTCACCTATCATCCAGTTTTCTTCAACCCCTTCTCCCAGACTAACAGCTAAACATCCTTCTCTATCCGTTGTATTACTACTTACTAATCCACTCGTAGCATAACCATAATCACTTGGATACATAAGTCCAATATATCCATTCCATATTGTTGGTTGTGAATTATATGTTGATGTTCCTCTTTCTAATTCATAATATCTTGATGCTAATGTACGATAACTACCCAGCCTTCCAAGGTTCCATTTTATATTTTCTATCATATCCTTAGTTGTAGCTGTTATTCCTTTTCCATCACCTAAATTTTCTCCATTATAATATATTCCATTTAATGATTCTTGTAAATCTGCTCCAGTCCAATCATTTGAACCGTATTCTCCTCCTGTTATATCCCATGCCATGTTTCCTATACTATTTGCCCTTATTATTTTTACTAAATTTTGTTTTTCATAGGTTGTTTCTCCATCTTCAGAATCTGATACTACTTTTTCCATGTTTTTAAATGAACCAATAATTCTCCATCTTTCACATGTTTCTTCAGTTGGATTACTATAATCATCACAATTAAACCATATATAGTTATTTGGGTTTGCTCCAATATATCTTCCATTTTGATCTGAATCATCATATGCTAATTCTTTGTTATATTTTAATTCTTTCTTTAATAAACACTCTGATATTTCTGTATCTTTACATATCGCTGCTTTAAACGGATTACTGGTAAATTTAACATTACATCTATTAGGTTTATTTAGTTTTAATTCTAGTTCCCATGTTTCACTATTAAAATTAGCAGTTATATCTTCATTTTCACATTCTATTCCTTCATATAAATATCCTTCTTCTTTAGAGGGAAAATCTTCTTGTTTTTTATTATCCACATAAACTGCTAATTGTATATCTTTACTATAGAATTTATCTACAGTAGTATAAATAATTCTTTTATTATATTTTATTTGATATAAGGCATAACTACTTCCAATTGCTATTATTAATAGTAATAAACATATACCTAATATTATTTTATTTTTATTTCCTTTTTGAATTTTATTTAATTCTTTTTCTGGGTTAAAAGTTCTCATATATACACATTCCTACCTTATGTGTATATCTTATCATTTTATACCCCCCCCCCGTCAACAAAAAAATTTGCTATTGCATTTTTAGTAAATTTATGTATATAATATATATAGAAACGAAAAAAGAGATACTACGTTTGCTTGTGGTGCTCTTACATAATTCGTTTATGAATTTCAATAAGGCACCTTATAAGGTGCTTTTATTGTTAGTTTTTATCAATTATGCAAGCTATTAAAGTAAGGATGATAATTAGCATAACAAGATATTCCATGCTTCCAAAAACCTTCCTAAAAAGACATTTTGTACTCATAGAAATCACCCTCTTTAGTTGTATGTCTTTTAAATTTAAAAAGCATAAACAAATTAGAGGTAAAAGCACCACCGTAGGTATCTCTATATATAATTATAAATACTTGCAAATAATTTGTCTAGTGTAAATTATTATTTTCTGTAAAATAAAAAAGTTCTTGTTTTACCTAGAACTTATTTCTTTTATACTAATAATATCTAATATATCAATATAACGATTATCTAA
>CANRME010000029.1 GCA_947631655.1 uncultured Bacilli bacterium
AATTCGAAATATAACTTCTAAAAATATTAAACTTAAATAGTAAAATAAAACCAAACTCATTTTTCTTTCTTTCATTCCCATCACTCTAACTATATTATATCATTACTTAACTAAAGATAAAGCCACTTTTTGTCGTTCCATGTCTATATCATAAACATAAACTGTTACTATATCTCCCACTTTTACAACATCATTCGGGTCTTTCACATAATTTTTACTCATTTTGGAAATATGAACTAATCCATCATCATGTAATCCAATATCCACGAATGCTCCAAAAGAAGTAACGTTTCTTACGGTCCCCGATAATTCCATCCCTACTTTTAAAGCACTTATATCTAAAACATCGCTTTTTAGAATCGGAGCTGGAGCTTCATCTCTTGGGTCTAAACCAGGACTCATAAGTTCTTTTACAATTAACTCCAAGGTATATTTATCCGTATTGAGCTCTTCGGCCATTTTTAAAATATCTATTTTTTCTAACTTATCTTTAAATTCATCTTTATTAATATCTTTAATATCTAAACCTTCTTTTTTAAGTAACTCTTTGGTAACTCCATAACTTTCGGGATGAATTGCGGTCTTATCTAATATTTCATCCCCATCATTAATTCGTAAGAAACCAATGGCTTGTTCATAAACCTTACTACTCATCCCTTTGAGACTTTTTATTTCTTCTCTATTTTTAAATCTCTTATTTTTAGTATACCCTATAATTGCATTTATAACCCCTTTAGTAAGACCCGAAATATATTTTAAAATACTTTCACTCGCCGTATTAATATTTACCCCTACTTCATTAACCACCTTCTCTGTTGTAAAATCCAAACTTTCTTTTAAATTCTTTTGATTAACATCGTGTTGATATTCACCCACGCCGATACTTTGAGGGTCAATTTTTACAAGTTCCGATAGAGGGTCTTGGACTCTTCTCCCAATAGATATGGCACTTCTTTGTTCTACGGATAAAGTAGGAAACTCGCTCTTTGCAAGCGGACTAGCACTATAAACACTTGCTCCCGCTTCACTCGTTATCACATATTTTACTCCAAGTCCTTTAATTGCTTCCGCCACAAACGCTTCACTTTCTCTTGATGCTGTTCCGTTTCCTATGGCAATTAAATCAATATTATATTTATTAATTAAATCCCTTAAAATTTTGGTCGCTCCTACTTTATCATTTTTCGGTTCATGCGGATAAATGACGGAAATATCTTCTAATGCTCCATTTTCAGATAAAACTGCTAACTTGCAACCTGTTCTAAAAGCTGGATCAAAACCTAAAACGCGCATTTTTTTAATAGGTCTTGTAAGTAACAAATTCTCTAAGTTTAAAGAAAATGTTTTAATAGCTAATTCTTCGGCTTTCTCCGTAAGTTCACTCCTTATTTCTCTTATAATACTAGGCATAATTAACCTTTTTAATGCATCGTTTATCGCATCCACAACAAACTCACACACAAAAGAACTCTTATTCTTAATAATCTTCTCTTTAAGCATTGCTAATACATAATCTTTATCATAATCGATACTTACGGATAATATTCCTTCTTTTTCTCCTCTATTAATAGCTAATACTCTAAAATGTTTTATATACTTAACTCTTTCGCTAAATTCATAATACATTTTATAAGTCTTATCTTCGTCCTTAGCATCCTTTTTAATCTTACTTACTAACACCCCATTATTATAAACATAACTTCTAATAAGCTTTCTATAATACGCATTATCACTAATCCATTCCGCAATAATATAACCGGCTCCCTCTAAAGGTTTATCTGCATTAAATTGTGATGCTAACTCCTCTAAAGAACCTTTAGTCGGAAAAGCCATTATCATCTTAGCCAGTGGTTCTAAACCAGCTTTAATTGCTTCACTAGCTTTAGTTTTCTTCTTCTCTTTAAAAGGTCGATATAAATCTTCTACTTCACTTAATTTCTCCGCTTTTAAAATATTTTGTTCTAATTCGGGAGTTAATAAATCTTTTTCCTTAATTAATCTTATAACATCACATTTCTTTTCATATAAATTCTTTTGATAAGTATATACCTCTTCAATACTTCTTATCTCATCTTCATTAAGTCCACCCGTTCTTTCCTTACGGTATCTTGCGATAAAAGGAATTGTTGCCCCTTCTTCTAACATACTTAATACTTCTTTAATTTGTCTATCTTCTAAATTTAATATTTTTTTAACTTCTAATAATACTTCATTCATTTATATTCACCTATTTAATTATACCAAAAAAGAAGATTTTTTTATATTAAATCTTCTTATCATTTTTACTAATATTAATCACTGAAGAAATAGGAATAATATAATTATCTCGATTTAATTTTGTTAACATTTCATAAAAACAAATAATTCCACCTTCACCAATTTCTTTCCCAGTATTTTCTAGCTTTTTAAAATTTTTTATCATATCCACATTAGGCATCGCTGTTTTTTTAATTTCAAAAGGAATTAATTTATTATTGCGATAAAAGATTAAATCTATTTCATTTTTTTCTTTATCACGATAATAAGAAATATTTGGTTCGATTCCAATAGCGTTATAAGATTTAATTATCTCGCTAATAACAAAAGTTTCTAAATAATGTCCTGAAGATGAACTCATTTGCAAATCTCTAGCATTATCCCATCCTGCTAAATAACTGGCTAAACCTGTATCCATAAAAATAACTTTAGGTATATGAGTTATTCTTTTTATTTTTGAAGACATATAAGGTTCAAGTAAGTAAACTATACCACTTGTTACTAATATGTTTATCCAAGATTTAACGGTTTTATCAGTTATTCCTAGTTCTTTAGAAATTGAAGAATAATTAAGCTGTTCTCCATTTCTTGATGCTAATGCTACCATAAATTTTTTAAATTCCAATAAATCACTTACATTACTTTGCTCTTTTACATCTCTTGATAAATAAGTATTTATATAACCTTCAAAAAAATTGGTTTTATTCATGCCTTTAATATCATATAGTTCTGGCATTCCACCTTTAAAAATATGTTCATATAATTCATTAACATTTATCTCGGAAACTTTATAGAAATTAAAAGGATCAAAAGGTAATTTGTTTTCATTTCCAATAACCTCAGAGTATGAAAGAGAATTTAGATTAACTATTCCAACTCTACCAGCCAAAGATTCTGTAACATTTTTCATCAATTTGAATTGTTGTGACCCAGTAAGCCAATACATTCCCCTTTTTTTCTCATTATCTACATTTATTTTAATATATGGAAATAACTGCGGAGCATATTGAACTTCATCAATTAATAAGGGTGCGGGATGCATACTTAAAAAAAGTTTTGGATCTTCTTGTGCTTGTTTTCTTAAAATTTCATCATCTAAAGAAACATATTCCATATTTTTAGGTTTTAAATTTAATAATAACGTCGTTTTACCAACTTGTCTAGGCCCAGTTACCAATAAAACACGGAATGTTTTATTTATTTCTTCAACCATTTTTTCGGCTTCTCTTTTTATCATAAAATCCTCTCCTATAGGCAAATTATACAATAGCACTCCGAAAAAGTCAATATACATACTCCGAAAAAGTCAATATATATACTCCGAAAAAGTCATAACTCTAGCTTTAAATTAGACACCTAATTTTTCTTCATTTTCATCAAATCTCTTGTAATATTTATATCTTTCTTTAGCATATTCTATTTCTTCATTTAATAGTTCCTTAGCTAAATTTTCATCTTTTATTTTTAAAGCGTTATATCTTACTTCGTTATTTAAGAAGTCCTCATATTTAGTGAAATCTGGTTCTTTACTATCTATTACTAAGTTCTTAGTATCTGGAATATATCTCATTAAAATATTATAACCACATTCCACACTTAATTTTTCTTCTTCGACCGCATTAATCATACCACCTTTAATACCTTGTTCAATACATGGTGAATAAGCAATGATTATCGCAGGTCCTTCATGTTCCATGGCTTCTTTAAATGCTTTTATAGCTTGCATAAAATTAGACCCTAACGCAATACTTGCGACATAACAATTAGGATAACCCATCGCAATGCGAAATAAATCTTTTTTATAAGTCTTTTTACCTAAATTTGCAAATTCCGCTACTTGACCTAAATGACTAGATTTGGATGCTTGACCTCCGGTATTTGAGTATACTTCCGTATCTAAAACTAATACTTTAATATTCGCATTAGTAGATAAAACATGATCAATTCCTCCAAAACCTATATCATAAGCCCAACCATCTCCTCCAAGCGCCCATACAGTCCGATGTGGCATATAAGATAGTAATGGTTTCAAATCATTAGGTATTTCTTTATTCTTTAACGCATTCTTAACTTCATTAGTAATTTCATAATCATTACTATTTTCTAACCATTTAGTATATAATTCCTTTACCTCTAAAGTAACACTATCTTTACTATTTTCTAAAATATTTCTAATTTGTTCTTTTTTATCTTCATAAGTTATATGCATCCCATACGCAAATTCCGCATTATCTTCAAATAAGGAGTTCGCCCATGGAATCGTATATGGCATAGAAGGAATACTTCCCCCATAAATAGAAGAACAACCCGTCGCATTTGCAATAACTATTTCTTTCCCAAATAATTGCGTTAAAAGTTTAATATAAGGTGTTTCTCCACAACCTGCACAAGCTCCCGAAAAACAGAACCGACATTTTTCCATCTGACTTCCTGGTACCGTAAATTTATTCATTACTTTCGGATTTTCATATTCATATAATTTTTTAGCGTATTCAGCACGCTTTTCATCATATGGTCCAAAAGTTAAAGCCTTTTTCCCGTCTTTACCAGGACAAGTTTTAACACATAAACCACAACCGGTACAATCACTTTCACTAACAACAATTTCATAACCATATTCTTTATTACTAAATAAAGGTATCGCATTATCATTATTTTTAGAAACTATTGGTCTAATCACCGCATGCGGACACACTATACTGCAAAAGCCACATTCTATACAGTTTTCCTTATTCCATTTCGGTACCATATTTGCAATGCATCTTTTATCTTGCTTACTAGTGCCCATTGAAAATTTTCCCGTTTCATAGCCAGCTAAATTACTAACCGTTAAACTATTTCCTTCTCTTTTGTTAATTACCTCATATACACTATTCCCACTAGTTACACTTTCACTACCAAATAACTCTTTACTTACTTCTCTTACACTTTCCAATGCCATAGACATTGCTTTTTCATTAGCATTGATTATATCTTCCCCTTTAGTTCTAAATTTCTCTAAAGTTTTCAAAGTTAAGTCTAAAGCATTAGTAAATCCTAGTAATCTTAAGATAATAACTTCCATAATTTTACTAATCTTCCCTTTAATTCCTGCTTTATTTGCTAAAGAAGAAGCATTAACAAATAATACTTTAATATTATTATCTTTTATATATTTAGCATCATCTTTATCTATTAAACTATCTATATCACTAGATTCCGTATTAATTAATAATACGCCATTTTTTCTAATTTCTTTTATAATATTAAACTTCTTAAAATAATTATCTTTAGTTACTACTACAATCATAGGTTTTGAAATATAATAAGGAGCATGTATCTCATCTTCACTAAATCTTAAATGGCTAATAGTAACTCCCCCACTTTTTTTTGAATCATATTCAAAATAACCTTGAACATAATCGGAACTATTATTAGCAATAGTATTTAAAATACTCTTACTACTACTAACCATTCCATCACTACCATAACCATATATCTTTACTTCTTTAAAATTGCTAACAAGTTCATAATCATATTCATCTAAAGAACTATAATTTTCATCATCAA
Organism: uncultured Bacilli bacterium; assembly: GCA_947631655.1. Lineage (GTDB taxonomy): Bacteria > Bacillota_I > Bacilli_A > RF39 > UBA660 > CALWAM01. The sequence goes on from CANRME010000029.1 coordinate 5,806, forward strand.
TGATAGATAAACTAAATCTTTCTTTGGGTTTATCCTCTAACATTTTATAAACACTATAAATATCCTTAGGAGTCGTATCCTTACTAGATAACCCATAAACTCCCCCTACAATTGTTATATCAGCTTCTTTTAAAGCATTAACTACATCTAAATATAATGGTTCACCACTACTACCTAATTCTCTAGTTCTATCTAAAACAGCGATACGTCTTACCGTTTTAGGTATAACACTCATTAATAGGTCACTACTAAATGGGCGATATAAATGAACCACTACAACTCCATATTTTTTACCCTTATTATTTAAGTCTTTAACTACTTCTTTTATTGTATCGGTAACACTCCCAATAGCGATAATTATATCTGTAGCATCTTCTGCTCCATAATAATTAAATGGCTTATAATCCGTACCACATACTTTATTTAAAGCATCCATATTATTTTTAACAACATCTATAACATTTTTATAATACTTTTCTCTACCTATAACACATTGATAGTATATATCGTCATTATATGCTAAACCTCTTTGAAACCCACAATTTAAATTTAAAGCTTTATCTTTAAATTCTTTTAATTTTTCATAATCTACTAATTTTAATAACTCTTTCTCATCTATTTCTAATACTTTATTAAGTTCATGACTTGTTCTAAATCCATCAAAGAAATGTAAAAATGGTAAAGACGAATTAATGGCACTTAAATGAGAAATAGCAGCCATAAACTCCGCTTCAAAAACATTTGAACTAGCAAGCATACAAAATCCCGTATCCCTTGTCGCATAAATATCACTGTGATCTCCAAAAATAGATAAACCATGGGTTGCCACTGTTCTACTTGCCACATGCATAACTCCTGGAAGCATTTCACCCGCTATTTTATACATATTAGGTATCATAAGTAAAAGTCCTTGAGATGCAGTAAAAGTTGAAGCTAAACTACCACTAATTAAAGCCCCATGCATTGTTCCCGCTGCTCCGGCTTCACTTTGCATTTCCACTACTTTTACTTCGCTATTAAATAAATTTTTTTCTCCCTTACATTTTAATTCATCTACTTTAGATGCCATTGGGCTAGAAGGTGTTATCGGATAAATACTAGCTACTTCACTAAATAAATAAGCAATCTTTCCTACAATATTATTTGCATCAGTTACAACCATTTTAGACATATTATCACCACTTTAATTATAAACTATCTCACTCAAAAAATAAAGAATATAAGTAAAACCAAGCAATTAAATTATTTTATTTATTAGAGCATTACATATATCTTTATCATTTATTAAAGTAATGGAAAATGTTTTATACCCTTTTCTATTAATACTTGTTCCACAATGATATACTTTTCCTTTATCTAAGATAAAATATCTATCATGAAAAGTATCATCATATTTAACTTTTAAATTATGATATTGTTTATTATACTTTTCAATATCTTGTTTTGTTAATAAATTATTTGCTTTAGTTATTATCGTTACATTTATATTTAATCTTTTTACAATATCTAATAAAGTATTATCGGCATAAGCATCAATTATAATTAAGTTATTTTTAGCTTTTTTAAAAATATCTAATATTTTAGAATAAGCATCAAATATTTGACCATTAAAATATATTTCACTAATCTTTTGTTTTTCATTTAATTTATTAAATGACTCTTGTAATAATTTAATATCTTCGGTATTTTTTAAAACTTGATTATTAATATATTTTTGTTCAATTAGATTAGTAGAAATATATCTTCGCATAGAAACAAATGCTCTTATTATTTTTTTGCTTGTATCAATTGCAACAGTACTATGCAAGATACTGGCTAAAGTTGTAACTCCTAATTCAGTAAAAACATAGGGTAAAGTTCTTCGATAATTATTTAAATTTGTGGTGACATTTTGGCACCGCAAATTTTGATATTCCGTATCTGTTAATTGAAATACAAAGTCATCGTCAAATCTTTCAATATTTCTTTTAACTTGCCGATTGAGATATTTTGTTTCCACTTTATATAAAAAAGCCAAGTCAGAATCAAGCATAACTTGTTTACCCCTTATTTCGTAAATCATATTTTCAATTTTAATATCACTTATTACTAATTCGTTCATTAAAATAAAACCTCCTATTTTCTACTTGTAAAATTATTATATGCCACAAACCTATGTTCGTCAAGACTTTTTTGAAAAATTTCCACATCAAAAAAGAGGATTAACCTCTATTCTAAAAAAATCACTCTATATAATAATTTATCAAATGCTATACATTGTTTTATAATCTTGTTAATAACCAGGAACTAATTCCACATCATGTTCACTATCTACTGCAACATTTAAAGTCATTGTTTTTTCAATAATATTCCCTGTATCATCAGTCGCTTGTTGATTTCCTTCTTCATTATTGAATGAAATAGTTAATTCATAAGTATCTAATCCATCAACTGCTAATTCTTGATTTTTTAAAATATATCCTGAAGATGTAGGTAATACCTTACCTTCTATAACTGGAGAAAAATCACCTGTTCCTGTTTTCTTCTTTAAAGTAACTTTTAAATCATTTTCTCCAAAAGTATTTCCTGCAATATTTAATTTAATATTATAACTTGTTGCTAAATTTCCCGTACTTTGAACTTTAAATTGTTTTGTTACACTATCTCCAGGAATTGCACTATTTAAAGATACTTCACTACTATCAGTGTAAATAATTTTCATTTTACCAGCAGTCACCGCCATTGGTTCTGCACTTTCATTACCATTTATTTTGGCTGTAAAATAAGCATAACTAACACTAGTTACACATAAAACATTAATTGCAATAACACATATTAATAAAGCTATAGTTTGTTTATTAAATAATTTCATAAATCACTACTCTCCTACTATCAAGTATACAATATTTTATTTTTTTATACAATAATTTATTTAAAGTTATACGTAAAAATTATATCTCAAAATAAGCCATATAAAAACAGATAAACTATTGTTATCTGTTAATTAACTTTATCTACTCATCTTAATTTGCTATGCAGCTGATAAAACAGAACGAAATGTTTTAGCTATACTATTGTTCCCAAAATCGAATGTAAACGCGAGAATTCCAGAGTGATTCCCACTAGTTTGATTTCCTCCACGGGTAAACCAAGATTTTAGTCCATCAGCTCCGTTTATACAAAGGAAAAAAGCATGGTCCCAATCCCAAGAACCACTGTTATTACCATATATACTTAAAGTTTCCCTAGTAGCATCGCCTAGATGGCCTCTTTCATGGGATACTTGTGTTCTACCATATTCATATATATCATAATATTTAGAATCCGGCATATTTTCTGCATCAAATCCACTTGTAGTATTGTAATATGGAATTATACTATTTTCTTGGATCATTACGCCCATAACGGAGTCAGAAGCTCCACCGCTCATATCAAATATACCGTATACATTTCCAGTGGTACTAGCTTTTGTTCCCCCTGTTTTCCATTGATTATCTGCTTCACATTTTGCTAGTGTATTTTCTTCTGTATTCCATTTTGGAGTATATTGAGTATCCACACATCCAGTATATGTTCCACCCTTAGTTTTGTCCTCTGTTCCTTGAGCGATAGGATTTTGCCATACTACACAGTCAGTAAAGTTTATGCCTTCTATATTACAATTTTGAGAATCTTTAAATATTCCATATGTACTTTCAGTTAAATATACTACTGCTCCCCATTCCATATTCTTCATAACTCGAGTATCTACTTCATCTTGTTTTAAATTATATTTATTTCCTTCTTCACTTAATGCTTGTTCGGCATAAAAAGCTGTTGCAATATTCTTATTTACCATACTTGTTTTATTTGGTAATATCGTTATTTCTCCAATATCATTTTCATTTTTGCCAATAGGGTCTTCTTTATCACTTGGTTCAAATTTCCCTACCCATATACCTGGTAATTCTGTATCACCAAAGGTAAATGCAGGATGTGTATACCAATTCCCATTTATATCGTTTTGACATGTTTCTTTTCCATTCGCTGCTATTATACATGTTACTGTTCCTGTACTTGTCACCCCTTGTTCAAATTCGATGTTGATTATTTGTTTTGGGGCACTTTCTTTTGCTACTGCATTAAATAGTTGATATTTATATCTTGGGATCCAGACATACATTTGTAGTATATCTTCTTCGGTTATGGTTTGATTTATTCTTAATGTTCCGTCTTCTTTATAAAATTTGTTTCTTATTTCTTCATTTGTATTATCTATTAATACTGCATTCCCCCATTTATGGTCATTGTAATCATACCATTCTTCTGTTATATCTGCTATCTTCATGGTATTATCTTCATTAAATGTTATTGGTATCATCCCTTGATATAGTTTTGGTCGGTTTGCTCCACTTTCATCTCTATATGGTTCTTGGTATTCATATAATTTTACATCTGTTTCACTATCTACTTCTATTTTGAATTTTACTTTTTTATTGGCATTATCATTTTGATTACTTTCATCTTTTTTAAAATTTAAAGTTAAGGTATAGTTATCTATTCCTTTTTCTTTTATTTCATTTTCTATTACTATATATCCATCTTCATAGGGTAATACTTTTTCTGGTTCAACTACTCCATTTTTAGTTAAGGTATATTTTAAATCATTATAATCTTCAAAATCATTATTTTCTATATCTATCTTTATATTATATTTAGTATCTAAATTACCAGTATTTTCTACTTTAAATTGTTTAGTTAATGAATCTCCTGGTATGGCATTATTTAAAGTTACAATATTGGAATCAGTATAAGTTATTTTCATAGTTCCTGCTGTTACTGTCATTTCTTCTGCTTTATCATTACCAACTATATTAGCAGTAAAGTAAGCATAAGAAACAGATATAATACATAATAAATTTATACTTACTACTGATATTAATAATATTAAAGATTTTTTATCAAATATTTTCATACAATACCTACTTTCCCTATTATGATTCCCATATCTTAAAATAATTATATCTCAATATAAGCCATTATTCAAATGTTTTTTTCTGATATGATATTTTTTATTAAGAAAGCTTAGATGATTTGAATGATTCCAAACTTACGTTTAAAAGATTTGAGAGAAGATAGATTTTGGAATCAACAAACAATAGCGGGTTTACTAAACATAAATAGAAGAACTTATGCTGAATACGAACTTCAAAATAATATGTTACCAATTAAATATTTACCTAAATTATCTAATATTTACAATGTAAGTATTGATTATATTTGTGGTATTACTAATAAACCTAAACCAAGTACCATAAGTTCTTTTAATATTGATAACATTCTTACTAATTTAAAAATTTTAAGAAAAGAAAATAATTTAACTCAAAAAATGTTAGCATCTTCTTTATCTTATAGTCAAAATACTATTAGTGAATATGAAACCGGAAAAAGGACTATTCCTTTAGATTATTTAATAAAAGCCTCTTTATTTTTTCATATTTCTTTAGATGAAATATTTGCTGAAATAAAAATAAAGGATACACAAAATATCATGTATCCTTAGTCATTAATATCGTTAGTACAACAATACTAGATTGATATTAATATTTTTGAAGCATGTATTAAATGCTTCTAATAGTATTATTGCTTATTTAATAGTTTTTATTTTGGCAGTTTCTGCCAATTTTTCTTGTTCCGTTTGCGCATTTAAGGCCATTCCTATTACAAAAATATATGCTAGTAAATAAACCCATAACATAAGTACTACAATATTTGCAAGGCCTCCATAAAACACACTATAATGCGCATAATGGGAGATGTAATATGAATATAGTGCCGTCATAATAATCCATCCAATAGAGGTAAATACCGCTCCGTAATTAACATACTTACTAGGTATTACTCTATCAGGTGCCATAGTATAAATTATCTTAATAAATAAGAAGATTATTAACCATGATACTGGGCCTCTTAAAATACTAAATATTAATTCTAAATTACGCGTAACTTGCGCATCTAAATTAACATACTTAATCATTTCCACAATCTTTTCCCCAAATAACGGAACTACTAAGACGAATAAGAAAAGTAATACAATAAAGAAAGTCATCACTAAAGCTTTAATTCTTCTTTTTAAATAACCTTTATCGGGAATATTATATATCGCATTACTCGTAATAATCATAGAAGAAGCTCCATTACTAGCGATAAAATAACCTACAGCTAATGAAACAAAGAACCCTATTCCCACATTTACTCCTGATATATCGTTAATTAATAGTTTCGCTACACTACTACCAAAAGCTTTAGTTAAAAACTCTGATATAAATCCAATTGATAAATTAAGAAATGAAGCCCCATACATAATAAGAGTAATTAAAGGTACTACCGATAGTACGAAGAAAAAAGCTAATTGACCAGGTAATACTAACATTTCTGGTCTCCAAAAAGCCTTCCAAAAGTTTACAAAGAACTTTTTTATCTTCTCTTTCATAACCTACTCCTCATATTTTGCTTGTTTTTGCATCTTCATATCATCAACAGCTTCATTAATTGCATCTTCTATCATCTTAGTATCATCTAAAATCATACTATAAGTAATCGTAACTCCATAATCATGTGGTAAATCTTTAATTTCTTTATATAATTTTCTTATATAACTAGTTACTTGTTTGCTATTATACTCTACTAAATAAATCATAAACTCATTACCATTAGTTCTTATAATATCACTATTATCAAGTTGCGTTTTAATTAAGATATTTGC